>JAISEQ010000027.1 GCA_031264045.1 Deltaproteobacteria bacterium | reverse complement strand
CATACTCGGCCTGCTCATCGATAAGAACCGCGGGACACGCGGGGTTAGCCTGGACGCTGATCTGGTGGGCCTGAGACGCCTTGAACGGGAAGCCCCTGGGCTTTAGCCCGGGGTATGTCACACCGCCTGCCGACACGCGGATCGTCCGGCGGGATTTCCGTTCGCGGATAAAAAGGCACCGGCGGAAGACTCCGCGCTCTCCCGCGATGCCCGGATCGCCAAATTTTCCGGGACGGGGGCGCTTTGCCGGCCCGGCGGCACCGCCGGCATCCGGTTCCCGCCGGAATCCGGAGCTTCCGCGGGCTTCAGCCGCGACGGGCTGAAGACGCGGTTCGCTCCCTCCGCGACCGCCGCGGCCTCCGGGCCCGGGACGTGCGGGGGGAGGCCGACGGCTGCAATCCGGGATTGCCGCCGCGGGATCCCCGCAGGATGACCTGCCGGGGAGGCGTGCAGGAATTCCCGGCAGACAGTTACGGGCCTCTCCCGCAGGGTCGCGCGGCGGGGGCGGGGATGCCGGGGAGAGCGCCGGGCCCGCTGTCCGGAAACGGGCGGAGGCCGAGTCGTCCCCGGAGGCGGCACGGAAGCGCCCGGGCCCTCGACCCCCCGGACGCGATCGGCCGCGTTTTTGAAGCCCGGGGAGAAGACCGGGGGACTGTTTCAGGGCTAATCCCGCGATTTTTGGGAGAATGCCGTGTGCCGTCGGACCTGGGCCGGGAACGCGCGGCACGGCGGCGCCGGACCCGGCGGGGCCGCCTCACGCGGCCTTTCTTGATCGGCAGCGCGTTTCTGCTATGATCCGTATCACGGCGTTGGCGCTGGGCCTCCGCCGTGTCCTGCCGGGACGCGCGGGCATGGGGCCCCTTCCGCTCTCCGCGGCTCCCGGCGACCCTGGAGGTGTAACTTGCCTCTTCGCCTGTCGCCCCTGGTCCACATGGCCCTCGCGGTCGCGATTGCGGCCCTTCCGGCGGTCCCCGCCGCCGCGCAGCTGAACCAGCCGGGCGGGCAGTCCGCCCCCTTCACCATCGACAGCCTCCCGGCGGACACCGCCCCGACCCAGAAGTACAAGGCGGGCCTGAGGCTCTTCGCGGTCGCCCAGGCGGTCCACCAGATCTGCAGCGAATGCGGCAGCATGGAGGCATGGGAGCACTACGAGCGCCGCAACGGGAACACCCTGGGGCTTGCCGTGAGGCAGTTCGGCCTCGGAGGCGGCGTCCGCGAGGAGCAGAAGCGCGAGGTCGACCGTTTCGCGGGCAAGGTGAGGCAGGACGCCTACGCCGTTTCCGCATGCCCCGGGCTCCTGGAAGAGATAAGGACCCAGAAGTGGGACATCTACAAGGCTGACCGCTTCAAGGCGGATTACGACCTCATCAGGGCCAAGTAGCCGCCCCGTGCCGCGGGCCCGGCCGGGGGGGGGGACCCGGCCGGAACGGTCCCGCCGGGGCGGCGGAGAGCTCCGGCCGCCCGGAAAGCCCGGACGGCCGCCGCGGTCGGTGCGTCCTTTGCGGGGACGGGCGGCGCAGGGGGGATCGGGTTTCCCGCCGTTCCCGGTACGGCCGGACGGATTGGAGGACATGGGCTTCGGCCCGCCTCCTGAATCCTCCCGGGGTCGCGCGACAGGCCGCTTTCGCTTCTGAGCCGTTCGGCTTGCGCCGAAACGCGAGCTCACTCGGGGAACCGGTCCGGCATGCTCCGAAACGTGCGCCGCATCGGGAACCGGTCCGGCATGCGCCGAAACGCTCGCCGCGTCGGGAACCGGTCCGGCATGCGCCGAAACTGGCGTTTCATAGGGAAATTGATCGGTGAAATCCCGGAACGCGGGGGATGTCCTACGGACGGAGCCGGGGCGGAGGCGCGGCGCTTCAAGTTAAGCCGGCAGGGGGGGCTCAATCCTGACGTCCCTTAGGGCCGCCCCGCGCAGGGCGGCGATGGCGGGCCGGTCGGCGGGGGGATACAGTTCCCTTTCGGGGCCGGACGCCGGTGTGGAGCGGAAATCCGGCGTTTTAGCTCCGGTCGGTCGGCCGCAGGTTCGCCGCAGGTGAGGTCGGCGCGCTTAACGGCGCATCCGTTCCGGGGCCGGGCCGGCTTTTGGCCGGCGCCGGCGGCTATCCGTCCGTCACGGGACGTCCGGGAGAGGCGGGCTGACACCCGCCGGTAAGGGACGCGGATCCTGCCCGAGGAAAGACGCTGAGGTTCACCTGAAGGATGAGGTTATGGAACTGCGGCGGGGCACCGGTTCCCGCGCCAGGGGCCGTTTTACGCCCAACCCCAGTCGGGCTTCCGGCTGTCCTTTCCAGGTCTGTCTGCCGTCCGGCATCCGCCTGTCCGTTCCCGGCCGGTGCCGGGCTGGGCGGAGGCGGTGAACGCCGGACGTGCCCCACCGCTCTCGGATCATCCGCCGTACCCCGCGAGCCGTTTAGGATGTGTCCCGTCAGAAAGGCGTCACGCGCAAGACCTTGTGGGTGCCGGGGAGATAAACGCATTCGGCTTGAAAGGCGCGGAACCGTGTGCTAGAGTAAATCCGGACCAAGCTTTTCCGGGGCACCCCGCCCCCTCCCGCGAACGCCTCCGAGGAGCCGCCTCCGGTCCTCCAGATATTTCCCGCCACGGAGATGATATGGCCTACGACAAGAACATGAAGGTCCTGGTAGTGGACGACTTCCCGACCATGCGCCGCATAGTCAAGAACATTCTCCGCCAGCTGGGCATCAACAACATAAGCGAGGCCGAGGACGGCGTAAAGGCCTCGGCGCTCCTGGAGATAGACAAGTTCGATCTCATCATAAGCGACTGGAACATGCCCAACATGACCGGGATAGAGCTCCTGCGCCACGTCCGCGGTACTGAGCGCATTAAGGACATCCCCTTCCTGATGGTCACCGCCGAGGCGCAGCAGGAGAACATCATCGAGGCCGTGAAGGCCAAGGTGTCCAACTACATCGTGAAGCCGTTCACGGCGGACACCTTGAACGAGAAGATGGAGAAGATCTTCTCGTAGCGCGGCCCGGCCGCGGCCGGCCGCCCGAGGGCCGGAAAGGTCCCGCCTGATAATGTCCCAAGCGATGCACTTCACGGGGCCGGCCGGCCTCGCGCTGTCGGCCGTTGTCCTTCTCCTGGGCCTGGCCGTCGGCAGCTTCCTGAACGTAGTGATCTACCGCCTCCCACGCGACGGCCTCTCCCTGGCCCGCCCCCGCCGCTCCTTCTGCCCGTCCTGCCGCAACCAGATCCCCTGGCACGACAACATTCCCGTCCTCGGGTGGCTCATCCTCCGGGGACGCTGCCGCTCCTGCCGGGCACCCATCTCCTTCCGCTACCCCCTGGTTGAGATCGTCTGCGGCGCCCTGGCCCTGTCAATCCTGTCCGTCGAGGGTCTCGGGCTGCGGTTCGTACTGTACTACTATTTCGCCCTGGCCCTCACCGCCATCGCCTTCATTGACCTGGAGCTCATGGTCATACCGGACATCCTGGTGTGGCCCACCTACATCCTCGGGTTCGTCTGCGCGGCGGCGGTGCCCACCCACCAGACGACCGGCATCTACCTCTGGGAGCGGTTCCTGGCCGACGGCTGGAGCCCCTGGCTGGTTTCGCTGGGAGGCGCAGCCGCCGGCTTCGTCCTGGGCTTCGGGGCGCTGTGGGCGGCCTCCAAGGCATACCGCGTCTGGCGGGGCCGGGACGGGCTGGGGGATGGGGATCCGCCCCTGCTGGGACTGATCGGCGCCTACCTGGGCTGGACGGCGGTGTTCCCCATCCTGCTCATCTCGACCCTGATAGCGCTCGCGGCGGTCTTCGCCATGGTATTTCTGGGCAAGGGCATCCCCAGCCCCAAGGGCCGGCGGCGGGTCGGCGTGAAGGGCAAGGTGGGGGTGACGCCCATACCTTTCGGTCCGTTCCTGTCGCTCGCGGCGGTCATCTGGATGTTCTACGGCCAGGCCGTCAAGAGCTGGTACTTCTCGTTGCTGGGTTTGTGATCTCCCGCGAGCCCCGGCGCCCGCCGGGACGGGGCGGCGATGCCTTATGACCCCCTGCGGCATCTCCCGCGCCGAACAGGACCGTGCAGCGGGAGCGGGATCGTCCGGGAGGCTACGGGATATGATTTTGCGGAAGGCGGCAAAGGCATCAGTGCCGAAAACCGGGCCGCCGGAAGGATGTTTCACGGGGCAGTTTTGGCCTGACGCGGGGAATGCTTGAGGCATCCTGAACCCGAATTCGCCGATGTCCGACGTCCCCCGTCCGGAGGTTCATGGGTGGGCTTCCGTGTTTGCCCGATTCACGATTTCCCTGCCCACTCTCTCTTGCCCGGAGAAGCCTGAGGGCGGAAACCCTCTGGATGAAGTGGTTCAGGACGTTGGGGGATGCGGGGATCCGGGAATATGACCGGCTTATGGCGAGTTCTGTGTTGCCGTCCAGATTAAGAGCAGGCTCAGGATTATTCGGAACGCGCTCTGGCATCCAGGGCTTTCAGGAAATCGGTATGCACCGTTTTCAGCACCACGGTGCCGGTTCAGGCTGACGCCGGAACGGATGGCGGATGACGGAACTTAGGCAGATTGACTGTAAATCGAGTCGAGGTCGTAAAAAGATATTGACTGGAAGGAAGATACAAGATACTATAAAATGAGTAGAGTGATAATGACTTCAGTATGTTGACGGCAAGGGAGGGATAGAACTTGGTCGACAATAACGAAACTGAACTCGTAGATCCGAAGCCGGAGCTGTTGTTGCGCTCTTCTGCGGTGTTCTTGGATTTCATAGGATCCGGCGCGGCTATCGTTGACAAGACAGCCCTGATTCGCGATCTTCTGAACAGCAGTCCCGACCGCACGTTCTTCCTCTCCAGGCCGAGAAGGTTCGGGAAGACCCTCCTGCTGGACACGATTATGAACATAGCCAAGGGAAACAGAGAGCTTTTCAGAGGCATGGACATCGGAAAAGAAGGCTCCGGATA
>JAISEQ010000280.1 GCA_031264045.1 Deltaproteobacteria bacterium | reverse complement strand
GCTGAACATCCGTGCCGAGGGACTCCGTTTGCCGGGGATCGCCCGCGAAAAGAACCGCAGGACATGCGGGGTTAGCCCGGACGCTGATCTGGCGGGCCTGAGACGGCATACGGGAAGCCACTGGGCTTTAGCCCGGGGTATGTCACGTCTTCCAAGTCCAAGGACATAAGCTGAACTCGCTACGGACAAAGCTCCTGAACGACTTGCGCGAGACGGTCAGGAACATCTGCCGATGAACTTCCGTCTGACCTTCAGAACGATGTGAACCTGCCTTCCCGACCGGTCGGCTGAGGCGGGGGAACTCACCGCCACATGGCAGGAGGGCGTGATTCATCCCCGCGACGGTGCGGGGATTTTCTCTCGCAAATCGATGTCATTTTCCCAAAATACAGAATATGCCTCGCCCGATTCGGTCCGGCTCCATATAACCCCCGCACGTTTCAAAGTCCAGGCGGCTCCTGCGGCAGTTCTTCTGGCCTTTCTCGCCCTCGCCTGCGCGGCCGTCATTATCCTGATGACCCTCCTGATTCCGGCCCTGCCCGCCTGGGGACAGTCGGGATGCCGTTCATTCATGAGCGTCCAATCCAGGCTTCCATACCTGTTGCCAGTGTTACGGTCCGTTTCCTCCAGCTGTTCCTCCAGTCTGGATATCTGCTTCAGTCAGGTGATCTGTCTGATAGCAACGCGGCAACGCCGGCTCCCTTACATACCCGAGATCGCACCGGGTTCGATACAGAATGTTCAGTCGCTTCGGCGTCCCCGCGTTGTCTGCGACAGTCTCGACAGAGTTGTCGACGCTTTCTGAACGTCTTCAGGCATATTCACGCTTATCTTCCAAAATGCCGCTATGGCGGGCATGACGGCTAATATTCCGCTCCGTATCCGTTCAGGATCATTCCTCTGCAAACGTTAGCGGCACGGTAACTGGAACCGTCCAACCCCATGCCTAACGAATGCCAAAATCTCATATCGGGGGACTGTCCTCCCTCTTCCGTCTCCCTCAGCTGTCCTCCTACTCCCGTCCGGCGGTTCCCGAGTCTCTCCCGCCGCGTTTCCCCTCTTCAGGAACGGCAGCCGGTCCGGGGAAGTATTCGGACTCGGTTCCAAAGCGTCAGTACGCGGGGGCGATCGGACGGTCATGCCCGAGCGCATGTGTTGGCACTTCTCGGAGTGTCGGGGAGAATCCGCCCTGCCCGGAACGTGCTCCGCCCGAAGGTGTTCCTGTCGGGTTCCCGAGACGGCACGGAAAAAAATTCCCGCAGTCCCCCGTCCGAGAAGCCCGTCTCGGAGGGGAAACTGCGGGATATCCGGCAGACGTGAAGGGAGGGCCGTGGGGAAGCGGGGAAAGGAAATGTCCTGGGGACCGGGACGGTCCTGACTCCGGAATGATGTCCTGACTCCGGAATGCCCGGCCTGACTCCGGAATGATGTCCTGACTCCGGAATGCCCGGCCGGATTCCGGAATGCCGGGCCCGGCTATTACCTCTGCGCGAAGACGCCCTCCGCCGCGTCGATCGATGCCTGGCTTCCGACAACGGACAGGACCGAGCGGTCAAGGGCGAGGTAGGTTTCCGCCACCCTCTTCACGTCCTCGGGGGTCACGGCGGCTATCTCCTGGAGCAGCTTCTCGTTGTGGTCCTGGCCCAGCCCGTACAGCTCGAAGAAGACCGAGTCGTTCACGCGGCTGGAGAGCGTCTGGTGCTCGAGCTTGTTGGAGCCCGCCAGGTATACCTTGGCGTCGGCCACGGTCTCTGGGGAGAATCCCTTGTCGCGGGACTCCCGGATTATCTGGAGGATTCCCGAGACCGCCTCGCTCGCCTTGTCCGGGGAGCAGGCGATGTAGAAGTTGAACGATCCCGTGCCCATGCCGGTGAAGTAGGTGGAGGTCACGGTGTAGGCCAGGGATTTCTTGTCGCGGAGCTCCGAGTAGAGCACTCCCCCCATGCCCGAGAAGAGCGCGTCGAGCACCGACAGGGCCGCCTGGTCCCGGTCGCCCATGCCGGGCGCCAGAAACGATATCGCTATGTGGCTCTGGGCGCGGTCAAGAGGTTCGGAGACCATGACCGGTCCGGAGAGGGGCGCCGGCGCG
The DNA here is from genome assembly GCA_031264045.1 of Deltaproteobacteria bacterium. Lineage (GTDB taxonomy): Bacteria > Desulfobacterota > Desulfarculia > Adiutricales > Adiutricaceae > JAIRZX01. Next base: position 5,909 of record JAISEQ010000280.1, on the reverse strand, counting down.
GGAGGGGCGGAGGGAGCCGGTCCGGCCGGGGGCGCGGGCTTCCAGAACTCCAGCGCGTCGTCCACGGCCTTCGCCGCCTCCTCGGCGGTCACGTCCCCGGCGACCGCGAAGACCAGGTTCTCCGGGCGCACGAGCTCGCGGTAAACCGCCATGGCGTCGTCGCGCGTGAGCTTCTCCACCGACTCGACGGTGCCGTAGGACTCTGTCCCGTAGGGGTGGTCTCGGTAGAGGGACTTGCGGGCGATGCGGAAGACCTTTTCGGCCAGGTTCTCCTCAAGCTCGGCCAGGTTGGTGAGGTGCTCCAGCTTTTTCAGATCGAAGTCCTGCTGCGAGAAGGCGGGGTTGGTCAGGAGCTCCGCGTACAGCGCGAGCCCGGTCTTCCAGCCGGAGCTCAAAAACGATCCGTTCAGGCCGGTGGAGTTCCGGCCGGAGAAGCCGTTCACGCTCGCGCCCAGGCCCTCGACCGCGCGGGCCATCTCGGGCGCCGCGAGCCGCCCGCTCGCTCTCGGCCAGACCGACGCCGCGAGCGACGCCGCCCCCTCCTGGCCCGGCTTTTCGGCCAGCCTGCCGCCCAGGACCCCCGCCATCACCTCGACGAGCGGAAGGGTCGGGTCCTCCAGGACGTAGAGCCTGGCGCCGCTTTTGAGGGACACCGGCCTGAACTCGGTCGCGGCGGCCGCAGCGCCGGTCCCGGAAGCCGTCGGCGAGAGCTTCATGGCGGCGGCCTTCAGGGACGCCTCGTCCAGCTGGGGGGCGTCTTCAGGAAGGAGGACCGCGACCGTCACGTTGTCGGCGGAGAAGACCGAGGAGGCCTGGACGGCCAGATCGGACGGGAGGATCCTGGACCAGATGCTCAGGAACGCGTCCTTCAGGCGGTAGTCGCCGTAGGAGAGATCGAATGAGGAGATGAGGCTTCCCATGGAGTACGGGGCCTCCTGGGAGTCCATGAAATCCTTCGCCGAAAGCGCCCTCGCGCGGGCAATCTCGTCGTCGGCGGGGGGTTCGGAGGAGGCGCGGTTCAGTTCGGCCACCACGGCATCCAGCGCGGGGAGGAGCTTGGCGGGTTCCGTCTCGTAGTTCACCATGAAGAGGCCGGCTTCGTTGAGCGTGAGCGGGTAGGTCCCGACGGAGGTGGCGAGGCCGAGCCTGTCGCGCACCGTCTCGACCAGCCGGGAGGAGTCCCCGGCGGACAGCACGGACGAGAGGAGTTCCAGTCCCGGGGCGGCGGAGTCCCTCGAAGAGGGGCAGGTGAAGCCCAGGATAACCCTGGGCAGCTGGGCCTTGGGGCTGCGGATAACCCTGATCTTCGGGCCGACGCGCGGCACGGCGGGCACCGGGATCCGGACGAGCGGGACGTCCGGCCTTTCCAGATCCGAAAGGTACTTCTCGGCAAGCGCCCTGGCCTCGGCGGGGTCGAAGCCGCCGGTCAGGATGAGCACCGCGTTGTCGGGACGGTAGAACTTGTCGTGGAACGCGAACGCCGTGTCGCGGCTCACGCCGGCCACGGTTTCGGCCAGGCCGATGACCCTGTGGCCGTAGACGTGGCCCTCCCCGAAGCTTTCGGCGTAGAGGGCGCTGTAGAGGGCGCTTACTGGGTTGTCCTCGGTGCGCCTTATCTCCTCTATGACGACCTCCTTCTCCCTGGCGTACTCCTCGGGGTCGTAGGCGGGGTGGAAGACCATGTCGGACAGCACGTCCACAGCGGTCTCGAGCCTGTCGGAGGGCAGGGAGACCAGGTAGACGGTCTCCTCGTAGGAGGTGTAGGCGTTGGTGTCCCCGCCCCTGGACTCGATCTCGCGGGTGATGTCGCCCACCTTCCTCCGGGACGTGCCCTTGAAGGCCATGTGCTCCATGAGGTGCGCGAGCCCGTACTCGCCGGCGCCGTTCTCGTCCCTGGAGCCGGCCCTCACGGCTATGCGGGCGGAGACGACCGGGTTTCCCGGCTGGGGGGAAAGTATGACCCTCATGCCGTTGTCCAGGGTGAAGGAGGAGTCGGCGGCGGCCGGGGCGGGCGCGGGGGGGAGGAGGAGGGGCGAGGCCAGCGCTCCGGCAATCGCGGCCGCGCAGGCCAGGGTGAAGTAACGCATGTGTTTGCCTCCTGCGGGCGTCGCGGGAAGGATTTTCCCTGCCTGCGGGCTTGGGCGGCCGGGGCCGCCCGGCACGGTGTGGGGGGAAGGCGTCCGGCGGGTAAGGAGCGCGGGACTGTCCTGTCGCGGCGGAGATGCGCTTCGGTTCGTCACGGGGCCGGGCAGGGCGCGCGGGGAGGCGCCCGCCGCGGCGCGGCGCGGCCCGGGAGCGGAAGTGGGAGGGCGGCGTGGGCGGCCGGCCCGCGGGCATATGCCCGCGGAGCGGCGGGGCTGAGGGAGCGCCGGAACCGGCGCGCGGCACGGGGGAGGCGGCGGGCGGCTTCAGGCATCGGGGCGGTCCAGCCCGTCGAGTTCGGTCATCTGCCGCTCGTAGACCTTCTCTATGGCCGTCATGGCCTTCTTCAGGTCGGCCTGCTCGACCAGGATCTCCTGCATGCGGGCGCGGTCCTTGTAGACCTCGTGGCCGGAAAGGACCCCGTCCAGCTCCTTCAGGCGCACCGCGATGCCGTCCAGGCGGGTCTCGGTCTCGGACATGGACCTCCTGAGCTGCGCCTTCCTGTTCCCGGAGGCCCGGTCGTTCCCCTTCGCGGGCTGCTTTCTCCGGAGGCTTCCGCCGGCGTCCTGGCGCCTGGAGGGGTCCCGGGCCGGAGGCTTCTCCTGCGCGGCCTTCAGGGTCGGCCTGGCGGAGGGCGCGTTCGCGGGGGGGGCGGCATGGGCCTGCGGGCCCTCCGCCTGGCCGTCTCCGATCCTCTCCAGCCAGATGTCCCGGTAGTCGTCGTAGTCGCCGGGGAAGACGGTGAGCCCCCCGCCCTCTATCACGCCCACGGAGGTGGCCAGCCGGTTGATGAAGTGCCGGTCGTGGCTGATTATGACCATCGTGCCCCGGTAGTTCGCGAGAGCGTCCTCCAGCATCTGGCGTCCCATGATGTCCAGGTGGTTGGTGGGCTCGTCCAGGAGCAGGAGGTTGGGTGCGCCCATCATGATCTTGGCCAGGACCAGGCGGGTCTTCTCGCCGCCGGAAAGGACCTTCACCTTCTTGAAGACGTCTTCCCCCTGGAAGAGGAAGCCCGCGAGAAGCGATCTCTGCGAGCCCGGCGACATCCCGGCCGAGGCGGAGGCGAACTCCTCCAGGACCGTCCGGGAGGCGTCCAGGCTGTCCATCTGGAACTGGGAGAAGTAGCCCAGATCCACCGACTGGCCCAGGCGGCACTCGCCGGAGGTGGCGGCTATGGCGCCCGCCATGAGCTTTATGAGCGTGGACTTGCCCCTGCCGTTGGGGCCGACCAGCGCCAGGCGGTCCGTGCGGCGGAGCGTGAGGTTCAGGTCCGTGAAGACCTCGATGTCCCCGTAGACCTTGGAGACGCCCTTCATCTCGGCCACCATGTCCGGGCCCCTCCGGCCCACGGGGAGCGAGAGGCTGAACTTCGGATCCAGCCCCGAGTCGGGGGCCGCCAGCCTGTCCAGCTTGTCGATGGCCTTCACGCGGCTCTGGGCGCGGCGGGCGGTGGAGGCCCTGGCGCGGTTCCGCTCGATGAACTTCTCCATCTGCCTGATATGGGCCTGCTGGTTCTGGAAGGCCGACGCCTCCGTCTGGAGGCGCATCTCCTTGGACTCCAGGAACTCCCCGTAGTTGCCGGGGTACAGATCCGCCCTGCCGTTCCGCAGCTCTATTATCTTGGTGGCCAGGTTGTTCAGGAACACCCGGTCGTGGGAGACCAGGAGGAGCGCCGAGGGCGTGGACTTCAGATAGCTCTCGAGCCAGACGAGGCTGTCCAGGTCCAGGTGGTTGGTGGGCTCGTCCAGTATCAGGAGATCCGGCCTGGCGAGCAGGAGCCTCGCCAGCACGGCCCGCATGACCCAGCCGCCCGAAAACTCCGAGAGCTCGCGCTCCAGGTCGGACTCCACGAAGCCCAGCCCGGAGAGGATCTTCTTGGCCGCCGCCTCCTTCTCCCAGCCGCCCAGCCTCTCGAACTCGTGGAGGAGGGCCCCGTGCCGCTCCACCATCCCCATCACTTCCCCGTCTGGCCTGGGCTCCTCCTGGAGCCGGGCCAGATCGGCCTCCATCTGCCTCAGGGCCGCCTCGACCCTCCGGTACTCTGGGTCGGTGTCCAGGACCAGCTCGAGCAGGCGCTTTCCGGGCTGGGTCAGGATCTCCTGGGGCAGGTAGCCTATCTTCAGGCCCCTGGAGCGCACGACAAGCCCCCGGTCCGGCTGTTCCTCCTCCATGACGAGGCGGATTATGGTGGTCTTGCCCGCGCCGTTGCGGCCCACCAGGCCTATCCGGTCGCCGGGCTCTATGGCCAGGGTGACGCCGGCGAGGACTTCCTGGCGTCCGTAGAAGCGGGTTACGTCGGAAAACGTGACAAGTGACATGGCATCCTGCAGGCGGGTCCGGAGAGGGCGGGGCGGAGGAAAGCCCGTGAGGGGGGAGGCGCCCCGGCCGGGGAGGGAGCCGCCTCGGGGACGGGGGGCGTCCGCCGGAGGGCCGCGCGGGCGCGAAAGATACGTACTGGATACAGCGTCCCGAATCGGGTGTCAAGAGCGCGGGGGGCGGCGCCGCCGGGCCGTCCTATCGGATGTGGCAGGGGAGCCAGCGGCGGGCAATCTTCCGGAAGGCCTCGAGCTGCCCGGGTCCCGGCTGGTCGGGATGCCTTCCCATGAAGCCGGGGTTGAAGACCCGCCCGGTCCTCAGTTCCTGGAGATACAGGGGCGAGTCGCCCGTCGCCGCGCGGGCTATGGCCTCGACGGCCTCCTCGTCCACGAAGGGGCTGACGCAGGTTGTCCGGAACTCGTGTGGGCAGGCCAGCCGCTTCAGGAGGTTCACGGTCTCCAGCACCGCCGCGCCCTCCTCCGGCGGGGCGAGCTCCGGCGGGTAGCCGGCGGGGTCGGCCTTCAGATCGAGAGCCACGTAGTCCACGAGATGCCGCTCGACGAGCGACTTCACCGTCTCGGGCCGGGAGCCGTTGGTGTCGAGCTTCACGAGGAATCCCAGGCCCTTCAGCTTCCGGGCGTAGTCGTCCAGGTCCGGGACGAGGGTGGGCTCGCCTCCGGAGAGGACCACGCCGTCCAGGTATCTCGTCCTGGTCCCCAGGAACGCCAAAACCCCTCCCTCGTCAAGGAGCTCCCCGAAGGGGAGGACGAGTTCGGGGTTATGGCAGTAGGGGCAGCGGAAGTTACACCCCTGGGTGAACACCACCGCGCTCAGCCGTCCCGGGTAATCCACCGTTGAAACCTTTTCCAGGCCTCCGACCCGCACCGCTCGCGTTCTCCTTTCCCATGAAAGTCCCGTTCCCGCCCGCGGGGGCCGGCCCCGCAGCGGGAACGCCGGCCCCGCCCGCCGCGGCGAGCATCGGCTCCTCGGCCACGAAGGGGCGGACCAGGGCCGCGGCGGGCTCGGCCGGGGAAGCGGGGGGCCTGGAACGCGCGCGGGAGCCGTCGGCTCCGGGGCCGTCCAGCCCGGCGTAGGCCTTCCTCATGGCGAACTCCGCCTTCTTGCCGTCGTTCCAGCGGTTCACCGGCCTCAGGTAGCCCACGACCCTGGAGTACACGTCAGTCTCGGCCCCGCACTTCGGGCAGGCGGACTGCTCCCCGCGCAGGTAGCCGTGCTCCGGGCAGATGGAGAAGGTGGGCGTGAGTGTGAAGTAGGGGATGCGGAAGTTCTCGGTGATTTTCCGCACGAGCGACTTCACCACGGAGACGTCCCTTATCTCCTCCCCCAGGAAGGAGTGGAGGACGGTGCCGCCGGTGTAGAGCGCCTGGAGGGGATCCTGGTGCTCCAGGACCCCGAAGAGGTCGTCGGAGTGGTCGACCGGCAGGTGGGTC
>JAISEQ010000023.1 GCA_031264045.1 Deltaproteobacteria bacterium | reverse complement strand
ACCGGGGGGAGCTGGTGGTGGTCCGTCACCACCACGGGGAGCCCTATCGTGTTCGCGGTCTCTACCGCCTCCACGTCCGAGACCCCGCAGTCGACCGTGACGAGCAGCCCCGCCCCTCTGGCCTTCAACCCCTCCACAATCCCTGAGGAGAGACCGTAGCCATCCGAAAACCTGTTGGGGATGCGGGTAATTACCTTGAAGCCGAGGGCCCCCAGGATCCTGGCGAGGACGGCGGTCGCGGTGAGGCCGTCAGCATCGAAGTCCCCCGCCACGGCCACGATGTCCCCGCGCTCGCGAGCCCGCATGAAGACCTCTACCGCCCGAATCATGTTGGGCATGGTCTCCGGCAGAGGCAGATTCCTGAGTTCCGGCGCAACGAAGCTCCTTATCTCGGCCCGCGAGCTGAAACCTCGGCCCAGAAGGAACTGGGCATAGTGCAGGGGCTTTCCCAGCGCACCGGCTATCTCCTGTGCGCGGCCCCTGTCCGCCTCTCCCCTGTGCTTCCAGATCATTTGCACCCGCCGTCCGTCCGAACGCTTCCCCTCCCGGCAATCAGTTCCGGGGATGCGCTCCTCCTGTTATTGGCCAACTCGACCCTGAGCTCCGCTCATGAACCGGCTTTCCTCCTTGGTGTCAATGCCGGGATCATGCGCCTGTCAGGCGCTCTCTTTTCCGGGCCGTTCCAGAGCCGAGGAAAGGTTTCCAAATTCCCGCCACGCGTTCCCTCCCCTTCAGCCGGTCACGGACAGGGCCGCCCCGTCTAGCGCCCTTATCTCGTCCCTGATGCGGGCGGCCTTCTCGAAGTCCAGGGAGTCAGCAGCCTTCTTCATCTCCTTGCGGAGCATCCTTACGGTCTTCGGTATCTCGTCCAGGGCAACCTTCCTGCCCTTAGCCTCGGGGAGCTTCGGGATGTCGGGGTAGTCCTGCTCCCAGACCGTAAGGGCAATCGAGTCGACGTTCTTGCGGATGGTCTCGGGGGTGATGCCGTTGGCCTCGTTGTACTCGACCTGCTTCTGGCGGCGCCTGGCGGTCTCGTCCCGGGCCTCGATCATGGCCGGGGTCATCTTGTCGCCGTAGAGAATCACCTCGCCTCCCGCATTGCGGGCGGCCCTGCCGCAGGTCTGGATGAGGGAGCGCGCGGAGCGGAGGAATCCCTCCTTGTCGGCGTCAAGAATGGCCACGAGAGAGACTTCAGGGAGATCGAGTCCCTCGCGCAGGAGGTTTATGCCCACGAGCACGTCGAACTCCCCCGCCCTCAGATCGCGCAGGATCTCGACCCGCTCGATGGTCTTGATGTCGGAATGGAGGTAACGGACCCTCACCCCACGCTCGGACAGGTAGCCGGTGAGATCCTCGGCCATGCGCTTGGTGAGCGTCGTCACCAATGTCCTCTCCCCCCTGGCCGTGCGCTTGTTGATCTCGCTGTGGAGATCCTCCACCTGGCCCTGGGCGGGCTTGAAGATCATCTGCGGGTCAGTCAGGCCCGTGGGCCTTATCACCTGCTCGGCGACCAGGCCGTCCGAGAGCTCCAGCTCGTAGTCGGCAGGAGTGGCCGACACGTAAACCGTCTGGGACAGCCTCCCGTTGAACTCATCGAAAGTCAACGGCCGGTTGTCCAGCGCGGAAGGGAGTCGGAAACCGTAGTCCACCAGGGTGGTCTTCCGCGATCGGTCACCGTGCCACATGCCGCGGACCTGGGGTACGGCTATATGGCTCTCGTCCACCATCAAAAGGAAGTTCTTGGGGAAGTAGTCGAGGAGCGTGGGTGGGGGCTCGCCTGCCTTGCGACCGGTGAGATGCCGGGAATAGTTCTCGATGCCGTGGCACCAGCCGAGCTCCCGCATCATCTCCAAATCGAAGTTGGTGCGCTGGGCCAGCCGCTGCGCCTCCAGGAGCTTCCCCTCGCGCTCGAGCCTCTTTAACCTGTCGGCGAGCTCGATTTCAATTTCCCCCATGGCGCGGTCGAGGTTCTCCCGGGTGGACACGTAGTGGCTTCCCGGATAGACCATGATCTCGGATACGCTCTTCTTTATCTTGCCGGTAAGGGGATCGGTCAGGCATATCCGGTCCACGACGTCCCCGAAGAACTCCACCCTCACGGCCTCGTCCTCCTCGGAGGCAGGAAAGATGTCCAGGGCATCGCCCCTCACCCGAAAGACACCCCGGTGGAAGTCGTAGTCGTTGCGTTCGTACTGCATCTCGATGAGTCTCGCGAGGACGTTCTCCAGAGGGCGGGGAACTCCGGTCTCCAGGTGCATCATGAGGCCGTAGTAGGCTTCGGGGGAGCCCAAGCCGTAGATGCAGGAGACCGATGCCACGATGACCACGTCCTCCCGGTCGAAGAGCCTCCTCGTGGCCGAGTGCCGCATGCGGTCTATGGCCTCGTTTACCTGGCTCTCCTTCTCTATGAAGGTGTCCGACGGGGGGATATAGGCTTCCGGCTGGTAGTGATCGTAGTACGAGACGAAGTACTCCACGCAGTTCTCGGGGAAGAAAGCCCTGAACTCCCCGAAGAGCTGGGCGGCGAGGGTCTTGTTCGGGGCCAGAACGAGCGTGGGGAGCCCGACCTGGGCCACGACGTTCGCCATGGTGAAGGTCTTGCCGGACCCGGTGACTCCCAGGAGCACCTGGGCCGGGGCCCCGTCCTTCAGGTTGGAGACGAGCTGCTCTATGGCCTGAGGCTGGTCCCCCTGGGGGCTGAACTCGCTCACCAGCTTGAAGGGACGCTTCTCAGGGGGACGGCCTCCCACAGGAAAAGAGGCGATGACGGCGGACGCAGTCCCGCTCCCGACAGATGCTGGAGTCTCCACGACGGAAGCGGAGGCGGCTCCCTCAGCGCCCCCGCCAGTGGAAGTGCCGTAATCCTTTGGCTTAGGCATAGCGCCAGGAGGTGCTGCCCCCCCTGTCCTCCAGAACGATGCCCATCTCGGAAAGCTCCTTGCGTATCCTGTCGGCCTCAGCCCATTCCTTCTTGGCCCGCGCCTCGTTGCGGAGGGTTATCCTGGCGTCTATGTCGTCTTTGGAGGTGCCGGCTCCCGCGCCCTCCCCCACCTTCAGCGCAGCCAGCCTGGAGAAGAAGCCGGCATGGTCTGCCAGGTCAAGCCCCAGCACATCGCCCATGGCAACGATTGCGGCCTTCAGTGCCGATACGCCTGGAACATCCCCCTCGGAGGACCGTCTGTTGAGAGCATGAACCGCATCGAAAAGGAAGCCCAGGGCCTGGGAGGTGTTCAGATCATCGTCCATGGCGGCTCTGAACTTGTCGGCAAAGGAAGCCGCCTCGTCCCCGGTAGAGGCGGTGACGTCGACCCTGCCCGTACCCGAACCTTCAAGAGCCTTGCCCGGATCGGGGGGCTTAGCGGCGCCGCCGTTTGACAGGCAGGCGTCCGCAGCCTCGACGGCACGGAAGATCCGTTCCAGGGCACGTCCGGCCTCCCTGACCGCCTCGTCCGAGAAGTCCAGTGGCCCCCTGTAGTGGCTCTGCACCAGGAAAAAGCGCAGGACCTCCGGAGGGAATGCCTTTAAGATGTCCTTCACGTTGAAGACGTTGCCGAGGGACTTGGACATCTTCTCGGAGTTTATGTTCACGAACCCGTTGTGGATCCAGA
>JAISEQ010000211.1 GCA_031264045.1 Deltaproteobacteria bacterium | reverse complement strand
TTCAGGACAGGGTGCTTTCCGAACTGGTAATCGCTTTTGTCGATCCACAAGTCCTTGAACAGCTCTCTTTCGCCCTTGAACAGTTCTTCGATTGTTTTAAGCAGAAGCGTTTTACCGAATCGCCTTGGTCTGGACAGGAAGCAACAATTGAATTTGTCAATATTGAGCATCCGGTAGATATATTCTGTCTTGTCAGCATAAAGAAAATTACCTTCAATAATATTGCGAAATGACCGATCATTTACGGATAGCGTTTTCTGTTCCATGCTTCCTCCGTGGCGCTCTCAGTCCTGAGGCGAAGAGGGTTCAGTCTCGCGTTCGCTAAGACAACGCCTGTTGAAGGCTATCGTCACTGCCCTAAGATCCATTCATTTTACAGTATAATATAATATCTTGGTTAGAGCAAGCGATGGAGCCTGAAGGCTTGATTCCTTCCGCCATGCTGGATTTAAGGGTATGCTGTCATCCAGCGGCAGCGGTCAGATGCTGGCGAGCCGGGACAGGGTGAATTAACGCATGTTTATATAGTCGCAAATATCATGCCAAATAGAATAAATGTTTTTGAGGGATTTTGGTGTCCATGATTTTGGTGGCCATTAAGGTGCTCTCGCCGACCAGAAATTTCTCCACCGTATTTTTTACATTTTCTCCGTTCCCTCTCCGCATTTCGTGCTAAATCAAGTACTTCCGCCCAAAGTTACCGCTATGTCGACCGGTGGAAATATGCATGAACGCATACAGTTCAAGGGGTTTTCATGACATTAGACACGTGGATGGCGTGAAAAAACAAGCGGCATACGGTGAATTTAACAACCAATCTTGCGAAAACTATAAAGATGAACGGGGACCGTGAGCTTGAAGGGGGCTGCTGACGGAAGGTCCGGCTGGGCATGCCCGCTCGGCTCTTACTCATGAACATTCATGATTTTACCGGTTAGAAAGCGGACTTTACCGTGCTTCCGCGTGTCAGGCGGCAAGGCTGAGCATTTATGACGCCGCCGTAATAAGTCTCCGGGAGATTTCTGTCGGGGAAATGGATGAGTCGGCGGCGACATAAAATGGTGATTGGTCAGTTACCACCCACAATATCCAGTACGCGTTCACTTATTCTCGGCCTCCCGGAACCCTCACGTCGAGTGACGCAAACGGTCCCGTATTGTATCACCGACTTATAGCGGTTCCGTCATTTATGCCATGTGATTTCAGGACTGCGAAGCTGAAAATCGATCTTCCCGCATCCTGATACGGCGGGGAAGGGAAGGAAATGTTTTATGGTGACTGGTTCGAACGCGACCGCTCAGCCGGCCTGTCGGTCGGGGACGGCATCTTCGGCGAGGGTGAAAGCGGGAACGGCTCAGGGGCCGTCCGACCGCATAGTTCGGTGGAGGGCCCATGCAGGGAATGGACTGACGTCAGGATCGGAAGGGGCGTCCGGGAATGGAGCGGGGACGGAAGCCTGGCAGGGAATAGGGCGCGGGGAAAGGACAGCGCGTTCTAGTCCGTGAGGTCAGCCCTCCAGGTCCTTGAAGAAGTCCTGATCGACACGCTTCAGTTCGATGCTCCTGTGCGTGCGGACGCCGATGTTGTGATTGTACATGAGCTCCACCAGCTCGTTGCCGTTTATGAGTCTTATGTGCTTCGGGGACACCTTGGCGAAGTTCTCGGCGTCCTTGGTGAAGGTGCTGAAGGTCACGAAGACGCCTTTGGTGACGGCATGCCCGTCCATTGCACCCGCGAAGGCCTGAATCTCCATCTTGGTGACGGAGGATCCCACGTACCGCTTCGCCTGGAGATATATGGAATCCAGGCCCAGGGCGTCTTCCGTTATGATCCCGTCGATGCCGCCGTCCTTGCTCTTGCCGGTGTGCAGGGCGGTCCCTCTCGCGCTGTACTTGAGCCCCCGCATGACCTCGATGATCAGCTTCTCGAAGGCGGTTGGGGACAGCTGCTGGATCTCCCTCTTGATCTCCGCCTTGATGGACGCCTGGAGCTCGTTTGCCGTGAGCTCCATCATCTCGTCCGGGGTGAGGGTCGAAGCCTTTTCCTCATCCTCATCCTCATCCGTCTCTCCGGGGGCTGGGGAGCCGGGCTGGGTGGCGGTACCGTCCGCCGCGTTCTCCCTGTTGGCATAGTAGTTGCGGAAGTCCGGGTACCTGTTCAGGAACGGCACGTCTATGATTTCCGGGTTCTCGGCTATGACCTTCTCCCCCTCAGGCGTTACGGAGTAGACGCCGGAGGAAACGCGTCTGATGAGACCTGCCTTCTTGAGGTAGGTGAGCGACCAGGAGATCCTGTCCGAGACCCTGGTCTTCGTGCCGCTGGGCAGGAGCTCGGCAGCCTGCTCCTGCGTGAGCGAGAGGAGATCGGCTATGGGCTTTGACATTTGGCTGGCCGAGGCGTCGCCCTTGGCCAGCGTCTTCAGCACCGGCAGGATGAAATGTTTTAACTTCGGTAGGTCTGACGGCGGCGCGTCCGGGTCACCTGCACCGACATCGGGGTCAGGGGGGGAGCCGGAGGGGAGTTCGGGCGATTTCTTGCTGTCCGCGGCAGGTCCGTCCACGAATTCGGTGAATTCCTGGAACTGCCGGAGGAACGGGACGTCTATCCGGGCCGGCCTATGCCTCAGGACATCCCTGCCCCTGTCGGTGATTTCGTAGACTCCGTGGGACGGCCTCTCAAGCAGCCCGGCGCGCAGGAGATAGTTGAAAGACCAGGAGAGCCTGTTTGACAGGACGGTCTGTTGCCCCGAAGGAAGGAGAGCTTCGGAGTCTTCTGGGGAGATGGCGAAGCGCCTGATCATGGGCTCGCGGGACGAGGCGATGGAGACATGGGGCATTCCCTGGACGTATTCGAGCACGGGAAGCATGAAGTCTTGGAAAGGTGGAAGTGTCAATGGCCTTCTCCATGGGCAGTTTCACTGATGCCTGGGTGCCTGGGTTCACGGGTTTGACAGCTCGGAACGGAGTGAGCCGGCAAGGTGGCTTCCGGTCGCGAAAAGAAGGGACAGTTTTTGTCGCTGGCCGGGGTTCCTGAAGGCACGGTTGCACGCCGAACGGCGGAAACTGGCTCTGGCCGACCGTAGGTCGGGAGGAGTGAAACTTCTTTGAAATCGAAGTTTCTCTGCTTACGCGTTTATAGACCATTTGATGATCGGTTGCAAGCGCTATCGCCCGGTGCCGGAGCGTGAATGGCCGGAGACAGGTAAAGCGGCTGCGGATCGCACGGGCTTCATCAGTTATCGCTCCCTGGCGGGGTGGCGGACCTCCCCGCCGGAGCGTGTTGGGACCGCCTTCCGGCTTGCTGAGGCCAGTGGTTCCAACTGCGCCAGTCGTTACCCATAAGGGTTTCGATTTTATTCATGGTTCCGTGCGTGAGATGTCCGAAACACAATTCTCATGAAATGACTTTTGAATATTCAGTTAAATTTATGTTATCTGACGTTCGTATTAGTCTATGTTGCCAGGATCAGGATTGTCGTAATGATAATTCAGATTGTAAATGTTGCAAAGGGTTGTCAAGACAGTGGAGACGGTGGAGATTATGAAATTATTTTAATGAATCGGCAGATATGTCACGCCTCAGGCCGGGATGGTCGGTGACCTTTAAAGGGAAGGGGCGGCTACAGATCCTTGAAGAACTGCTCGTCCAGGGCCTTCAGCTCCATGACGCCGAGGACGCTCATTCCGACCCCGTTAAAATGCATGATGGAGGCCAGGGCTGCGGCGTTGTGCACGGTCACGTTGCCGGGGAGGCTTCCTATGACGTCGGTCTCCTCGGGGAGGAAGTCCCCGGAGATCAAGAGCACCCAGAATTCTGCCCCTTTCCTCTCCATGTCGGCGGAGAAGATTTTGAGCCAGTCCAGGCCTTCATGGGCCTCTGCGGCGGTCAATGTCCGCACCTCCACGTGTCCGGCCTCCTCCGCGCACCAGACGTTGCGGGGTATGGCTTCTGCGAGCCTGGCGAAACCGTCCGGGTCAAGTGCCAGGATGAGCTTCTCCGTCTCCCTGACCGCAACCTCCTCCAGCTCGCGGCAGGCCGATTCCAGGGACTTGTCGGAAACTTCCCCTCCGGTACCGGAGCGGGACCCCGGCGGGACGGATGTCCCCTCCGTTCCGGAACGGAGGGAGGGGACGGGCCTTCCGGAAGGTTCTCTTCCGCCCCCGCCGTCCCCGCCGGGGCGCATGACGCCGCGGTGGCCCCGCCCCGTTTCCGGACAGGGCGTCCCCCCCGTCGGCGAGGCCTCGGATACGGAACCCGTCCCCCGCCCCGGAACTCTTCCGAGGACCCGGAGACCCTTCTCGGTAATGGAATAAGTGCCCCGGGAAACCCGCTCGAGTCGGCCCGCCCTAGCAAGGCTGGCCATGGCCGACCGGATCCGGGCGTCCAGGCCGGGAGCGTCCAGGTCGGGCGGGGGTGCCCCGTTATCCTTCCTTCTGGCGGCGAGAGCCGCGAGCGCGGGTGCCCTGAGCGTCTGGAACGTGGCCTGTGGAAGGTCGGCCGTTACAAGGGCGAGGGCATTGATGAGCTCCTCGGTGGAGACGGTCCTGCTCCCTCCGGACCTGCTCCATCCGGTCCCGGCACCTATGTTCATGGTCGCGGAACCGGGATCGTACTCCGGGGAGGCGGTGCCGCCTGTAGGGCGGATCGGCCGGTCCGCTGAGCAGGGGGAGGAGGAGATTTTTGCCGGGGACCCCTTCCTGCCGGACTGGATTTCGGACGGCGGCTTCACGGTGCCCTTCCGCCTCGCGAACTCCGGATGCTTCTCCAGGAAGGACGGGTACCGCGACAGATAGGCACGCGTGATCTTCGTATGGCCTTTCCCGAGCTCGCGGCGGCCTTCCGGGGTGATCTCGTAGAGCCCCATGGCGGGTCTGCGGAGGAGTCCCGCTGCCAGCAGGTCGAGAAGGGCCCACCGGATCATGCTGCCGAGTCTGGTCTGTCTGCCGCTGTTGAGGATCTCGGCTGCGGACTCCTTCGAGAGCTTCATGTGCCGCGCCACGGGCTTCTGGAGATCCGGGTTTCGCACGGACTGGTTTTTGGCCGTGAGCTCCAGCACGGGCAGAATGAAGTCTTCGTAGGGCGGGAAGGCCATGGGATTTCCGGGAAGGGTCCCGGCCGCAGGGGCGGGGACGGCTGGGCGGCGAAAGGAGTCGGACCCGGGGAGAGGGGCCCCCGATCCCTGAAGGGTAGGGCGGGTGCCGTTCCGTGAGCGGGTGGAGCCGGAGGGGAGTCCGGGTGTCGCGGCGGACGGTTCCCGGCACCCGGGCAATATAGCGGATCGGGCGGGTTCGAGGCAAACCGGCCTGCGGACGGGGAGCTCGGGGCGGTCGGAAGTCTCCGGCCTGAGCCGGACGCCCGGCGGATTCGGCAGGACGCCTTCTTCGGCGCGGGGGAAGAGGCTCCGGGTCTTTCCGGAACTCGGGAAAGCGCGCCTTCCCGGCGCCCGTGCCCCGGACGCGCATGGGGGGCCCCGCCGGTCCCGGGAGGCGGGGCGGATTCCTTCATCCCTCCTGCTTCGCGGAACGCGGAATCTAGCCCTTCAGCCCGGCGAAGAAGGCGGGGTCGGGCATGCGGTGAATCACTCTCAAGAAGACTTCCACTCCCACGTTGTATTCGTACATGAGTATGGCCGTAAAAGCGGCGTCAGGGGTGAAGATGAACCGGCTCCGGCTGGGCGGGCGGTCGACCGCCCCGGCGTCCAGGCCGCCGGGCGCGAAGAGGAAGCCTATCTTGATGCCGGCTCGGGCCATTGCGGAGTCGATGGCGTCCAGATCGGCGGGGCCGGCCTTCCCGTCGTCCTTGACCCGGAACAGGAGCTCATTCTCGTCAGCCGGAGGAGAATCCGGGATGTTCCCCATGCATATTCCCCGTTCCCCGGACGCCTGGCGGGCGCGGGCGGCGCCGTCGAGCTGAAATGCCCGGACGATCTGCCGGGCAAGGCTTTCCAGCTGAACGCGCGGGAGCTTGAGGATTGTCTCCTCGAGCCTCTTTAAGACGCCGTCCCGTACGGAATCTGCGAATTCCCTCACGACTTCTTCAGGTCTCGGGCCGGTCCCGGTCGGGGAGACCTCCCCCGTTCCCGGCGGCACGGCGGCCGTCCCGGAAGCGGCCGTCGGGTCGGTGTCGGCAGGCTTCGTAGGCGGGGAAGGGGCCCTCAGCCCGGAAGGCCCGGATCTCGTCCAGCGCGAGGGCGGCCGGGCCGCCGCGGACGGGGCGCAGGTATCCGGCACTCCGGAAGCTTGCCGCAGGAGGGATTCGCGGCTAATCTCGTCTCGTCCTTCGGAGAAGAGCTCCAAGCCGGTGGGGGTAATCCTGTAGGTCCCCCGGACGACGCTCTCAAGGCAGCCGGCCTTCGCGAGGTCCAGCACGGCGGCATAGGGCTCCTCGTCCAGCCACTTCTCGAGACTGTAGCTAACGGGGGTGCGGGATGGCTTTCTCGCGTCGCGGAGGAGTTCCAGGATGGACCTGCGGAGCACCCTGACGCTCGCCTCTTTGAGCCTGCCCATGATAGCCAGCGCCGCGGCAGTGACGGCCGGCCTCTCCGGGAAGCGGTACATGCACGTTTCCCGCGTGAAAGGCCAGCCCGGGCGTCTCGGCGGGGTCTCCCCCCGCTCGGGGGGATCCGGGGGCCCGTCAGGCTCGGGCAAGGGTGCCCGATGGGGGGGCCGGAGCACCGGCACGTCCAGTCGCCGCCTGCGTTTTCCCTGGTAGTCCGGATAATGGCGGAGGAGGTATTCCTGGGAGATCCTGGCGGGACCGGCGTTCGCGAGCTCTCTCCCTTCCGGCGTGATCCTGTAGTGCCCGCCGGGGAGGCGGCAGACGAGTTCCGCGTCCTCCAGGTGCGACAGTGCCTCGTTCACGAGGTGGCCGGCCAGGCCCGTCAGGCCGCTTTCCGAGTCCGGAGCCAGGAGTTCCGTCTCCGGGACGTCCGGCATTTCGGCAATCATCGGAAGGGCGGATTCGGGGTCGAGGCCCTGTTCCGTGTCGTCGGAAAGCCGGACCAGAGGCATCAGCAGGTCGTCTACGGTCAGATCGGGCACATGTCCCCCTTCCGGGAGCTCCGGGCCGCTCGGCGGCAATCGAATAGTCCGGGTCTTCCTGCCGCGGAGTTTCGGCACCGGCAGAAAGGTGATGGCGTACGGTCATGGCAGGAGATTCGCGGAAAATTCCAAGAGGGGTTCCTCTTGAGCTCAGGAGCCGACCGTTCATCTTGATTTTCTAGTATAGGGGATTCGGAAGGGGCTTGCAAATATTGGAAACTGAAGTTCTGAAGGTCCGAACCTGGCCGGGTTGATCGGGAACCGTCCGGGACCTCCAGTAGGGCACGTTATGGGCGGGGTGGAGCGGGGAGAGAGGCGAACGGTTCCGGGAAGCTTCATAAGGTCTCGCCGTGTCCGCTGCCGCCCTCGGCCTCTGCGCCCCGGACGTCCTCCGCCCCTAACCGCCTCAGGCGCCGTCGCCCGGAAATGCCGTCCCTCTCCTGTCGCCATCCGGCCATGAAGCTGTCCGAGGGATGTCGGGGGAGCTGGCGGGTGACGGATTCTTGCCTTTCCCGTTTCGTTCAGGTTCAGCCGGCTTCATCCGCGGTCTTCTCTGCCTCAGGACATCCGCCGAATGCGCTGTTGTCGACACCTGCGGCACGGCGGATGAGAGCCGGAAGCCTGAATGTCCCTGCCGTTGAAGGGAGCGGCATCGTCACTGCTTCTCCGGTATGCTGCGGGAGGTCTTCCGGATACGCCCGGATTCAGCCTCAGCCATGTCGGCATTCCCAGGAGTTCGTCTAAAAGTCGATGTTATGAGTCTGGAACAGAATTTTGATTCATGATAACATCCGTAATAATCATTAGGGAACAAATATAATGATTGATAAGAAGATTTAAATTTTATATATAAAATAGAAATTGTTTTTATAGCGTATTGAATAAAAGGACAATCAAAGAAAAGTGAATAAATTGATAATTAATAAGATCGATTTATTTTTAATTATCAGCAAGACAGCATGTATATTTAGTATCTAGTTATATCCCGTTCAGAATAAAGATAATTTAAAAAATTATTATAGCATATCGAAACCAGAGAAAACATCATTCGTATATCTAAATTAGCTAAAACTGCATGAGCACAATGACATATGCGAAAACATCCTTCGCCTGCCGAAACTAGTGAACACTGCCTGAGCATACTGACACTTGCGAAAACTGATATGGCATACCGAATACAGAAGATACAGAATATACAGAATATACAGAATATACAGGAATGGACCGGATACGTCTCACGAGCTGTCCGGCATGGCTTGACTGGACAATCCTGCGCCACAGGTCACTTCCGCTCCCCGTCTCTGACCTGCGCGAAGAACTCCGGATCTGCGGCCTTCAGTTCAACACAGTAGGTGGTGCTGGTGCCGATGCTGTACGCATACATCAGCCTCGCCATCTCTTTCAGGCCCACCGTGGCGAAAAGTCCCGGACGGCTTCCAGCGAATTCGACCGCCTCACGGGTGAAGGGGGCCGAGGACAGGACGGCGCCCCTTGCCTTTCCCCGGAGGCGCATCTCCATCTCCAGCTGCTCCATGTCAGCGCGGCCGACCGGCCCCTCGGCGAAGGTCTTCACGTCCAGGCAGAGGGTTTTCTCGCCGGGCGTCCCGTCCGCGAAGAGGGATCTCTGGAGGGTCCCGAGGACGTCGTGAGGATCGGAACCGGTCCCTTCGGAGCTGTCCGCCAGGGTCTTCACGATGTTGCGGGCCAGTGACAGGAGAGCTCTGCGGTCCAGGCGGCGGATGCAGCCGGCCAACGAGTCCAGGGCCGAAGATTCCTTCTCGGCTAAGGCCGCGACGGCGCTCTCCAGTAGGCTCGGCGAGAAGCCGTAAGCCTCCTGCCGGGCCGGCGGTTCAGGAGGTGCTGAGGCGGGATCCGGCATCGGCTCCCCGGACTGCCCCTGGGGAGGGGGTTCCCCGGCGGTCCCGTCAGGAAGGGCGGGATCCGAAGCGGGGACCTTTGCGGTTACGGGGTTCCTTGCCCGGACGAGCCTTTCCCCGTAGCCCGGCATGAGTCGCAGGAACGCGAAGTCGAGCCGGTCAGTCCCCAGGGCTGCCGCCGCGGCGCCTCGCCCGGTGGCCCTGAACTTCCCTTTCACGGTCCTCCTCACAAGGCCTGCGGCCATGAGGTGCCGCAGGGCCCTGCGGACCCTGGTCCCGGCCTGCTCCGTTTCGGGAGGTGCCGGCTCCCCTTCTCCGTCGGGTATTGCCAGGCGGCTGGCTGTCCGGCGGACCAGGGTTCCGGCGGTTGTCCCCTTTCCCTCGCAGACGAGGGTGAGGACGGGCAGGAGGAAGGCTTCTAGGCTGGGAACGCGCATGTTCAGTTTCTCGGGCCTCGTTCGTGGCCGGAGCCGGCGGCCGGGAGGGCGCGGCGGCCGCCGGCAGGGGTCGGGGGGGGGCAGGACTGCCGACTGGGAGCTTCCGGTTCCCGTCCCCGGCGGCGGCGCCTTCATCGCGGGCGATGAGGATTCCAAAGCGGCTGAAGCGGTGACATGCTGCCGGAAGGCGCGGTGTTCAGGGACATTTTGACGGGAGGCACGGCGATGAGGGACTTGCAGCCGGAAGGCCTGGTGTTCAGGGACATTTTGCCGGGAGGCACGGCGATGAGGGACATGCAGCCGGAAGGCGCGGTGTCCGGGGACATGTGAGACATTGGTGAAAGGGCGGCGGCCGGATGAAGCCGGCCCGGAAGGGGCGGGTTTCAGGCCATGGGGCCGGATGCCGGGAAAGGGGACGCGGGGACCCTACAGCTTCCTGAAGAAGTTGGTGTCGATCTCCTTCATCTCCAGGACGCGCACGGTCCTGACCCCTACGCCGTGGAAGTACATGAGCGCCGCCATGCGGGCTGCATCTGCCGCCCTCACCTGGCCGGGGAGGCCGTCCACGAGCCTGGCCGCCTCGGGGGGGAACTCGCCGGAGGTGAAGAGGGCCCAGGGACCGGCCGATCTGGACTCCATGTCCCTCGCGAAGATCCTGAGCCAGTCGAGGCCGTCACGGGCCTCGGACGCGGTCACGGTCCTGATCTCCGCTGGCGGCGGCGCTTCGGGGTCCATGCCCGGCCAGATTCCCGGGGCGACGGCCGCGGCGAGCCTGGCGAAGCTCTCCGGGTCCAGCTCGTTGATGAGCCTTTCAATGTTCTGAACGGCATCTTGCATGAATGACAGGGTGGCCTGGAAGATCCCTGGCCCAAACAGGTTGTAGAGGAAGGCGTGTGAGGGGGCGATCTGCGTGCGGCCTGGCCGCCCTCCGGGAGGGGGGGCTTTTCCGGCCTCGGGGGGGAGTTCGGGGACGGGGGGGATCGTGCCGGCGGCGGAGCCCTTCGGCGCCGCCCCGGAACCGTGCCGAAGCGTCTGCCGGCCGACTCCGGTATCCCGGGGGGAGGTCCCCGGCGGAATGCGGGGAAGCCGCGGAATGTCGGCGGTCCGCTCGACCGTTTCCTGCCTGCGGCCCCCGTCCGCCTCACAGGCGGCATCGGCGGGGCTGGGGCAGGCCTGACCTCCCTCGGGCAGGGGCTCAGGCGCCGTGACACCGGAATGAATGTACGGGACGTAGTGCGGCATTTTTTCGAGGAGGAGCGCGCCTGTGTATGTTATGGTGTAGATGCCGAAGCTGACGCGTTCGATGTGGCCCCGGCTGAGGAGGCCGGATATGGAGGAGCGGAGCCTGCTGTCGATTACCGGATCGGCCGGATCGGGGGGCTCGGAGTTCAGGGCCTGCCTGCGCAGGCTGAGAAGCGAGAGGGCGGGGGCCCTGAGCGACCGCTGCGAGGCGCTGCCGACGCGCTGGAGGATCTTGAGTACCGGGACGCGGAACTCGGAGAGGGAGGGGGGGGCGGGAAAATGCCAGCTGAAATCGTCCCCTCCGTCCTGCAGGTTCCCGGAATCGTCCGGGACGGCACCGCTGCGGGCGGGGCCATTGAAGTCCCTGGACCGCTGGAGAAAGCCTGCGGATATGTGTCTTTTCCCGGATCTGAGCACGCGAGCCCCCTCCTCCGTGACCCCGAAGGTCCGGGAGGCGGTCCGGGCGATAAGCCCCGCGCGGCCCAGGTAGCGCATGGCCCAGGTGATCATGTGGTCGAGCCTGCTTCCTTTTCCCGACGGGGCAGGCGCTGAACCGAGATTCTCCGGGATCTCCAGCTCTCGGGCCACATGCTCCCGGATGGCTTCCACGGTCGCCGTGCCGCTACCGTCCGCGGCGTGTAGGACGGGCAGGAAGAAGTCGTCAAAGATGGGGAAGGGCATAGGTTCGGGGATGGTCGCCTCGGGGCGGGGTCCTGCAGGAAGCGGGGTGCGGCGGCTCGCTTTACGGCGGCCGGGGGGGAGCCCGGGTCAGTTGAGGGCACGGGCCGGTCTGCGACGGCTCCCGACCGTCCGCCATCGTTCTCTTCGGAACCCAATATACGTATCCGTGCAGCCAGGTAAACCTACCGAATATTGGGAGTCCGCGATCGGGGTGCCGGGAGGCGGGACCCGGGACGGGGGGAACGGCCCGGTGAGTTCGGCGAACCGCTCGTTACGGAACTGTGGGCCTCCCTTCTTGAGCTGGGCCCATGGAGGGGATCGTCTGGACCCGCAACGGGGATCTCGTCCGGGCCGGGGCTGCGGATCGCCTGGGCAAAGCTGAGGGGATCGCCTGGGCCGGGGCTGCGGATCGCCTGGGCAAAGCTGAGGGGATCGCCTGGGCCGGGGGCGCGGATCGCCTGGGCAAAGCTGAGGGGATCGCCTGGGCCCGGGGAGGGGATCGTCCGGGCCAAGCGGAGAATCGTTCGGGCCGGGGGCGATGAGTCTCCTGCCCTGCGGCGGACGTCCGCCTCCCGGCCGGCTCAGCCGGCCGGCAGAGGCACGTGCGCTATCCCTCCAGCCCGGCCAGATAGTCCAGGTTCGCGACGGCGCGCTTGATCTTCAGGAAGGGCACAGTGCCAACGCCGAGCCGCAGCATGAGACCCGACATTTCCTCCAGGTCGAGACAGCGGATCTTCCCCCCGAGGCTCGCGACGAAGGCGCCGGCCTCGGGGTCCAGGCCCATGGGGGCGAACATCACGCCCCTTGCAGCCTTGGAGCGGACCAGGCCTTCCGCCATCCGTTCCGCCTCGGCCAGGGAGACGGGCTCCGAGGCCGTAGCCCTCACGGGGAGCACGTGCTGGTTGGGGCAGGTTTTCGGGAAGATTCCCTCGATTCGGCCCCCCCAGCTCCCGAGAGAGCCGTCCGGCCTGTCCGACGAGGCTGCCCTGGCGGCGTCCGCTATCCTGCGCCCGAGACTGAGCAGGGACTCCTGGCCGAGCTTCAGGACGTTTTCTGCAAGCTCGCGGGCAAGGACATTGTTCAGACGCCTCAGGGATTCCAGGAGGAACTCCTCCGGGCCGGGGTAGTCCTTTGCCCGGGGCAGCGGGTCCCCCGGCGCGCCAGCGGGGGAACCCGCGGGGGGATCGGCCTGTCCCGGAGCTGTCGCCGCAGTTTCGGCGCTGCCGGATACGGGTAGGGGCCCGGCGGCGGGATTTGGGCCTTCGGGGGGGGCGGGCTTCCTCTCCATTGGGTCGGCGGGAAGGCGGAACAGCGGGTTGCGGCTGAAATCGGGGCCGTCCGCCGAGCCCCTGCGCTTCCGGGGGGCTCTGCCTGCAGGGGCCCGGCTTGCGGGATGGCCGCCCGCCTCCCCGTCCGGTCCGGCGTTCCCGAGGGGCATCCCGCCGTCCCCGTCCGGCCCGGCGTCCCCGGCCGGACCCGCGCCCGAGGCAGGTGTCCCGGTTCCGGGCTTCCCCGTGCCGGCGTCCTCCGAGACGGCGATGGTCCTGAAGAAGGCCCTGTCCAGCTTCCTGAACACGATGGGGGGAAGGGGCAGGGCGCCCGTCCCGAACTCGTGCATGAGCTCCGCCACCTTCACGGCGTCCGCGGCCTTCACCCGTGGGGAGGCGGATTCGATGGCCTTCAGGACCGCCGGGGCAGACGCGCCAGCGGCGAAGAGGGCCCAGAAGCACGTTCCTTTGGCCTCCATGCCCGCGGAAAACCTGCTGAGCTTCACGGCGGCTTTCGGGCCGTCCCGGCCGGCGATGTCGATGAAGGGGAGCACGCGCTTGCGCTTAGAGACGCGCGGGGCAGCCGCCCGGGCGAGCTCCGAGGCGAGCCGCCTGAAGGCCCTGCGGCCCATCGCGAGGACCCTGCCGGCAGTCTTAGACAGATCCAGCTGCCGGAGAGCTTCCGCGGCCAGCCTGAGCTCCCGGAGGCTCTCAGGCGTCCTGCCGGGGACTTTCGGGTCGGGGAGATCGGCCCCTTTCCCCGAGAGGCCCAGTTCGGCCAGAAGTCCGTCGAGGGCGTTCTCGCGCAGCGAGGCCGTCCGGCCCGCGTCCGTGATCCTGAGAGGCGGGCCGTCCTTTCCGGATCCCTCCATGAGCCCGTCAAGAGCCAGCAGTGAAGCCGCGCGGGCGAAATTCGCGGGCAGCTCCGGGTCGCAGGGGTCGGAGGGAAGGCCCAGCGCGGCTGCCTTCGCGTCCGCCGCCAGCCTGAAGGACCGCGCGAGAAGGTCGGCGGCGTCTGTACGGACGTCCCAGGACAGCTCGGCCGCCGCCTGCAGCAGCGGTTTCAGGAGATCGGACGCCGACAGGGTCCCGGCCCCTTCCCACGGGGGTATGCCGGCGAGATCCGGGGTCTCCCGGACGGGAGACCCGCCGGTGGAGCCCGCGGCTCCCTGCCCGGCGTACGGCGGGTTGCCCTCCTTCCCGGTGTCCGGGGCGTCCCCCTCCAGGGCCGGGGTTCCTTCAGTGCCCCT
Source organism: Deltaproteobacteria bacterium (assembly GCA_031264045.1). GTDB lineage: Bacteria > Desulfobacterota > Desulfarculia > Adiutricales > Adiutricaceae > JAIRZX01. The sequence goes on along the minus strand of JAISEQ010000211.1, from coordinate 7,025 downwards.
GCGGGTGAGGATGAAGCGGAGGAGGCCGGGGTATCTTTCCGTGAGGCCCGGGTCCTTCGACCGGAGGAGCGAGGCCAGGATCGTCCGGCCCTTGGGGGTGATGAAGTGGGTCCCCATGTAGGAGCGCTTGATGAGCCCCGAGCCTTCCAGGAACCAGAAGGCCCAGAGGATCCGGCAGTAGATCCCCCCGGGGTCCCCGCCGGGCCTTCGGTGGCCGAAGGGGTCTTCGGGAAGGGCGCCGCTTTCAGAATCCTCCTCCGCGGTCAGGCGCAGGACGTAGCCCTCCATGAGCGCGGGATCCACCCTGCTGTGGAAGGCGGCCATGGCAAGGACCGGCACGATAATTTCCGCGAAGGGGGGCTTTGTCATGAATCTCCCGGAGGGGGGAAGCCCGGGGGGCTGTCGGGGCGGCGGAGGGCAGGCGGCCGGGGGGCGGTTCCGGACTGGAATGGCGGACCGGGAGCGGACTGACACGGGTCTTCCGATTATATTGCATCGGGGCGCACGGAGCAAATCGGCCCTCACTGCGCCCTGACGTTCCCGCGTCCAGGAGCTCTTTCCGATGCCGCGAGGCCGGGGAGGCCCTGCCGGGCACTCCTGGCCGCCCCGGGCCCGGGCCGGATCCCTCGGACTCCGCTTCGTCTTTGGGGGAAGAGGCGGAGGGTAGGGGGATCGTCTGTGCCGGACGCATGCGCCTCAGTCCGTCATTTCCCCCCATCCCGCCCGGTCCCGTCCCGGAGGCGGGATTCGCCCCGGACCTGCACCCCCTCCCCGGAAGAGCCGCCTGCCCCGCCGCGACCGTCCGGGCTTTCCGCAAGCTCCTCGATGAGCAGCATCCTCTCCAGCAAGGCATAGTGCTCCCGATCGAGCTCCGCTACCCTGTCCGCCTCCTCCTCCAGACGGAGGGCCTTCTCCCTCTCCGCCATGTCTTTCAGGGCCCTCTTCCGCGCGGCCCTTCCGGTTTCGAGCTTCTTGGCGACGGCACGGGCACGGAGGTCCGCCTCGGCCCTCCTGGCATCCTCCGCTATCCGGGGATCCCCCGAGGTGATGGAGGCTTCTTCCTTCCAGAGGGGAAAGCGCTTCCTGCGGCCGCCGGCCCTAGCGGATTCCTTCCGCGTCCGGGACGGCTGTACGCCGCCGGGTGCCTCCGTCCGGCTCCTTCCGGCCGGCGGGGCCGCATAGGGGCGGGAGTCCCGCTCCGCAGAATCTTCCCGGTACCGGTCGCCGGTGCCGGTAAAGCCCTGCCGTTCGCGGGCGGAGTCCGCAATCCTTGCCCGGGCGTCTGGAGGAGCGAGCTCCAGGAAGCCGGGGCATCTTTCGAGAAGCCCGGCGTCCATTCTGGAGAGGGCCATGGAAAGGCTCCTGCGGCCCTGCTCGGTTATTCCGTAGCCTCCGCCGGGGAGGACGCCGAGGAGGCCCGACATGGCCAGATCCCCGCAGGAAGCGCGTATGAGGGCGGCAAGATCGCGTCGGCCTTCCCGGACGGGCGCTTCCGGGCGCCGGTCCTCGCGGGGGGCGGTGAGCCGCCGGACCGGCCCTTCGAGGGACGCCGGCGTGACGGGTCCGCGGGCCGCCAGGGCCAGCACGGGGATGAGGATGTCTTCGGGACGGGCATCGGTCATGGTGTCTCGGAGCGGGGGCGTATGCCGGGCGGCAACAATTTGAAAGCCGGTCATCGGCCGTGCCCCTGAACTATGCCGGGACGGCGATGTGCCTTGCGGCAGACCGTCCGGCACTGAGATTTTAAAGGTTGGCTGGAACGGTGAGATTATAGTGAAAATCCGGGAGCAATGCAAATTTTCCGCATGCCGTTGTACTGGTGGCATGTCCCGAATGTCCGCTCTTCGTGAGCATTGCTGGAGTCGAATATGGTGCGCTTCGTTGCGTTCATGCGGACAGCTGGAAACGATGGAGGCGCATACCCCAGGAATCCATGACAGCATGAATCATATGAGTCGAATGTATCTGATGAATCAAAATAATCACGTGAATAGCTTGAATTTTTTGAATCGCATGAACAGAACGAATCGCTTGAATTTCATGAATCGTATGAACAGAACGAATCGCTTGAATTTCATGAATCGCATGAACAGAACTAATCGCTTGAATTGCATGAAACTCCTGAACAGAACTAATCGCATGAATCAGTTTCTCCCCGAACCGCGCGATTCAGTCAGTGATGGCCTGGTTCGGCTTGATACCGATGGAGTCTGGCGGGCGGCGATGTCCGCTGCGTTATATGGCTCCCCGTATCCGGACTGCATTTCCCAGATGTCATCAGCATATTGCACGGGCCGATTCTTTCTGGAGTCATGTGAAACCGTGTCTGCGGATCCCGACATGGCTGATGCCGTCGGGGTGTCGCCCGACACGGTGCCCGGGCCGCAGGCAGGCCCTGCGTCTGCCGTCCGGGCTTTTCCAGATGGCGGAGAGGACCGCGTCGGGCGATTGTCGTTTTCCTGGTTCCGTGAGGCGCGGCTTCCGGACGGTCGCGTCCGGCCCGGCGGGGCCGGACCCCCCGGCGTGCCGGCCGCTACGGAAGAGGCTGGCCCTCCAGGCCGTTGAAAAACTCCTCGTCCGGCTCCAGGATTCTGAGCCTTCTGATGACAGGTACGCCGATCTGGAACTTTACCATGAGCCGCGCCATGGCGGGGCCGTCAAAGGCCTCGACCCCGGAACCGAGCTTCGCGAGAGCGTCCAGGGCGCTCGGGTCCATGCCGTGCGGCGCGAAGAGCATGGCGCCTGCGGAAACCGCCTTCGCGGACGCGTCCGCAACGTCCCCGGCCGAGGCCGGTTTCCCGGCCACCGCGAAGACGGGGGAGGCGCCCTCGGGGTCCGCCTCCTCCGCGACGAGGAGCGCGAGCCTGAACAGGGGTTCGGGTTCCAGGTCCCGGAGCAGGCTCTCGAGCTTCCAGAGGATCAGGCGGTCTAGACGTTCCAGGCATTCCTCCTCGCGGGCCAGGGGGTCGGCAGTACCGAAACCGGGACCGTCCGCGCCGCGATCGACTTGGGGCGGCCGGTCCCCGTCCGGATCCCCGCGCGCGGGGGACAAAGGGGAGCTCAAGCTTTCCGGGGAGTTCTTTCCCCTGCCCGGGTTCAGGGTTTCCCTTCCGGCATCGGTTATCCGGTAACGCCCGCCGCCGGTCTCCTCCAGGAGCCCGGCTTCCGAAAGGTCTGTTACCGCGCCTTGGATGAGGCGGTCGACGGCATGTGCGTCCTCGTGCGGGCCCGGCTGGCGGGGCCTAGGCCCGACTTCGGGGAAGAGCTCATACACGGCCTCGCGGATGCCGTCGGAGTCGGCCTCCCCGATGCGGGACATGACCGTAAGTACGGCGGCGTTATGCGTGAACGATAAGGGCCGCTTTCCCGGATGCCTGTTCCGGACTGAAGGCCATCCGGGCGGCCGGACGGCGCCCGGCGGGGAGTCCGGGTCGCCCGCGTCCGGGCCGGGAGGAGTTCCCTCGCCGCCCGGAAGCGGTTTCAGCGGGTGAGGGGCCTTCTTCACCGACAATTCGGCGACGATATTCCGGCCGAGGTCGGTTATCCTGAAACTGGAGCTCCCATGGCGGCTGACGAGGCCGGCCGCTTCAAGGGATTCGCGGGACAAGTCCATCTCGAAGTCGAACCAGTCTCTGAACCTGGATGTCCGTCTTGTCGAGGCGGGCAGCCCGGCATCGCCGAGCAGCTCCAGGACGTCGCTGCGGAGCTGCTCGCTCTCGCATTCGATCCGGCGGGCGATGACGACCAGGACGGCGGCGTTGATTGCCCCCCTTTTGGGGAGATGCCGCAAGTCCACGCCCCTTTTGAACGGCCAGCCCGGAGGCGGTACCGCCGCGCCCCCTGAGGGGGGTGTCGGCGCGGAGGGGTGCCGCGCGTCCTCCTGACCGGCGTCCGCCGGGCTTCCGGAACCGGACGTGCCGTTCGGGCATCCTGCCGCGGCACCTTCCTGGGGGGCGGGGAGGGGGCTCCCCTGGGAGTCCGCCGCCCCGGTCCCGACGGCGCTCTTCGGGCGGGAGCGGGTCGGCGTGGTCGAGGCCAGGGATTTCAGGCGCATCTCGGGCGTCCCGGATTCCAGCAGCTCACGGCCCGCGGCCGTGAGCCGATAGCGGGACTTCGGCAAGCGCTCTATGAGCTCCGATGCCTCCAGGCGGTCCAGGGCCGCCTCGAGAAGGTCGATCCCTTTCGCGCCTCCCCCGTCTTCCGGCGACCGCAGGGCTTCCCCCGCCGGGCCGGGCATGGCGGTTGCCTTCCTGAAGGCGGTCCGGGTCGCGATGCCGCCGGACGGGGCGGCAAGGCTAAGGAGCGGCAGAAGGAGCTTGTCCGTGCGGGGGTCGGGCATGGGAGCGTCTAGCCCGCGTCCGGCACGGCGCCGTCGGGATTGGGGTCGGGCTCGGGATCGGGGTCGGCCCCGTCCGGGCCTTCCGGAGCCGCCTCCGGATACCGCAGGAGGTTCCTGAAGAAGCCGGGGGAAATCTGTCTCAGCTCCAGAACCTTGCGGACCTTTGTCCCCACGCCGAGCTTAAGCATAAGTTCCGCCGTTGCGGCGAGGTCCGTCGCCTTCAATTCAGGGGAAAGGGCCGAAAGGAGCTTCTCCGCTTTCCTGGGGAAGCTGCCCCTGGCGAAGAGGGCCCAGCGGCCGTCCCCCCCCGCCTCCATGGCGAGGGCGAAGTTTTTGAGCCCGTCTAACGCCGAAGGGCCGTCGGAGGCCGCGATGTCCACGAAGGGAAGCTCCGCGTCTCCGCCGTAACCGTCGGCCGGGCCTCCTGGTTCCCGCTCGCCTTTCCGGAGGGCCGCAGCCCGGGCGAGCTCGCGGGCGAGGTTCCGGAATCCGTTCCGTCCGAGGCGGTTCACTCGCAGCCCCAGGGCTTCTGCGGCCCGCGTCCCCGCGATTGTTTCCGCCCTGCCGAAGGAGTCCTCCCCCTCTATGCCGGTCGCGGACCCGCCGCCGGACGGGAACGCCGTCAGGCGGATGTAGTTCAAATCCACCGGTGCTCCGGACAGGACCCTTTTCCCCTCCCCGGTGAGCCTCCACCCCGGGGAGCGGGGATCGAACTTCTCGAGGAGCCCCGCGGTCGCGAGATCATGGACGGCGCTGTTCAGCATGAAGAGGAAGAACACCCGGTCCGGTTCCGGCGGCGGGAGGCCTCGTGCCTCCCTGCGGGCGGCGACGATCTCGAGGACCGGCCCGGCCAGCTCCTCCGGTCCGGCCGAGGAACGTCCGGCCAGGGCGTCCGCCGCCATGAGCGCGGGCAGTAGGATTTCGGAGATCTCGACCGAGGAGGCCCCCCCGGCGTCCTCGGGCTTCGGGGCGCGGGGAGCCTGACCGTCCGCCGGGGCGTTTCCGGAGGTGGTTCCGGTTCCCTCCTCCCGAATCCGGGCCGGTGTAGGCCGTACGGTGTCCGGGGAGGCGAGAGTCCTCCTGGTCCCTGCCTGGGGAAGGGTCTCGCGGGAAGGGGGCACCGCCTTCCCCGCCGCCGCGGACCTGTTCCGGGCCTCTGCCGGGGCGGGATGGGAGAAGGGGGCGGTCCCGGGGACGGGATCTTCGTCCGGGTCGTCCCCGCGTTCGGCTGAATGCCCTATCTGAAGGTCGAGCTCTTTCGGAAGCTTCAGGCCGGACCGCTCGAGCAGCTGGTGGAGGCTCCGGCGGCCCTGGGGGGTCAGAGAGTAGACGCCGTTGCCGGAGGTCGTGAGGTGCCCCGATCCCAGGAGATAGGAGTTTGCCTTGGCGATCATTTTGAATAGAGTGGCGGTCTTGTCCGTTCCGGGGCGCTTCAGGCCGGCCAGACATTCGGGGAACAGCTGCCGGATGGGACGCTGAAGGGAGTTGTGCGTCACTTTGCCGTCGCGGGCGGCGATGGCCAGGATCGGGATCAGCATGTCATGGATGGACGGGGTGGCCACATGTCTCCTGGAGGGGGCCGGGGATCTCCGCTCGTTCCGGCTCCGGCGGGCCGGGCACCGGGACTGTCCGGGAGCTCGGGGCCGGATTGCAGAATTATATGCCCATGCCCGGAAGCTTGCAAATTGTCTGGGGTTCGGAAGCGGCGTTAATGAGGGACAGACTTCCTGTAGCGTCATGGATGAAATTCAGGGCTGCGGACTGGGTCCGTTAACGACATTCGGCATCCCGGAAGTCCGAACCGGATTTCTCCGGCGAACTCCCGGCGTTCCGTCCGGAACTTTCTTGAGGAAGCCGGAGTTCAGCGAGGTCCGGTGGCGGTACGACACGTGGAGAGGGGAGCCAGGCAGCCGTCTGACGTACGCGCCCCTGCGCCTGTGTTTCCGCGCTTCAGGCGGGGCAGGTGGGTCAGGGGGAGGCAGGGGAGGCAGGGTCCCGTCTGCTGGGGACGGACTCGCCGAGGATCCCGGAGGATTGCGTTGGGTAGGCGAATTTCTCCGGTGTTCCCGTCTAGAGACGGCGGGGTGCCGACTCGGGGTCAGGAACTGGAAAAGGGAGCGGCGGAGGGAAGCTGAACGGTTACGCGGAGGGAAGCTGAACGGTTACAAAGAATCGTTCGAAACTTTCTTGCGCGAGGAATCCCCCGGAGCTTGCTCCGGGGAGGAATCGCGCCCTCCTTCCCCGGATCTCACGGCGACGGGGCGCAGGCGGCGGGAGGAATTGCCGTCTTATCTGGTTTTGCGGTATGACGATTCTATGGCAAACCAGGCATTCGTATTCCGGATCTGTCTGAACAGGGAGCAGGAAGTCCTGATGAACAGGACTTTAGGTTGCTGTCGGTTCGTCTGGAACCGCATGCTGACGGACAGGAAGATCCGGTACTGATCATGCGTGATTCGATCCAGATCACCCAGGCACAGTACAAGAAGCACTGGCTGTGGCTGAAGGAAGTCGACGGCATGGCCCTGTGCAACGTCCTGCTGAACCGGGAGGAGGCGTTCCGGGATTTCTTCAGGAATCCCGGTCATTTCGGGTTCCCGAAATATAAGAGCAGGCATCGGGACAGGAACAGTTACACCACCAGCCTGATCCGGAAGAATATAGAGTTGCGTGAAGACGGGAAGCT
>JAISEQ010000208.1 GCA_031264045.1 Deltaproteobacteria bacterium | reverse complement strand
GTCGAGCTCGTGGACGACGACGAGGGCCAGGGCGCCGCCCCGGGCCCGGCTCCCGCGCGCCAGCCTTTCATGGCTGCCCAGGGCAGGTCCGACGCCCCCAGGCCCAAGGAGGCGTCCGAGACCTTCATGGTGCCCCAGGAGAGCCTGGAGGAGGCCCAGGGCGGAGACACGGACGATGCCGCGATGGACGCTTCCCTGGCCGGGCTGGACGACGACGAGCCCCTGTCCGTGGACGGCACCGACATGTCCGACGTCTCCGACATGCTGGACGAGCTGGACGACGAGTGAGGTCCCGCCGGCCTCCTGCGTCCCCCGGGACGCCCCCACGTTCCTGACCCTTCAGGCGGCGGGCCTGGCCCGGAACGCCCCGGCGGGAGATCCGCCGGCCGCGAATCCCCCCCCCGACGGCGCGTTCTTCCCGGCGCGCCGTGCCCCCTTCCGGGCGCCCCGCCGGCGCCCGGAACCGTTTTCGGGCACCCCCGGGCGGCCCGCGCGCCCCCGGGACCCGGGCGCGGTCCCCTCCCGGAAAGGCCCCACACCTTGACGCCACTTGCCCCCGAACCGACCCCCGCCGCCCCCCTGAGCCCGCGGGAACGGATAGTCTTCCCCCTGGACGTCCCCGACCTGGACGGTGCCCTGTCCCTGGCCTCCCTCCTCGGCCCCGAAGTGGGCTGGTTCAAGATAGGCCTGGAGCTCTTCACGGCCCTGGGCCCGGACGCGGCGGCCAGGGTCCGCGAGAGGGCCCCGGAGTGCGGGATATTCCTGGATCTGAAGCTGCACGACATCCCGGCCACCGTGGCCGGCGCGATGCGGCAGGCCTCGAGGCTGGGGGCGGGGCTCGTGACGGTGCATGCCCAGGGGGGCTCGGAGATGCTCCGCGCCGCCGCGGGGAGCGCCGGGGACGCGAAGGTCCTCGCCGTGACGGTGCTCACCAGCCTCAGCCCCGCGGCCATGTCCGAGCTTGCCCCCTGGTTCCGGGAGCCGGGCGAGCTCGCGGTCAAGCTCGCCAGAAGGGCCGTGGACGCCGGCTGCCACGGGCTGGTGTGCTCCCCCCTGGAGGTGGCGAGGCTCAGGGCGACGGCCGGCCCCGAGACCCTTCTGGTGGTGCCCGGGGTGCGCCCGGCCTGGGCCAGCGTCGACGGCGACGATCAGGTGCGCACCGGGACGCCCGCGCGGGCGATAGCCGACGGGGCGGATCTGCTCGTCGTGGGAAGGCCTATCCGCGAATCCCCGGACCCCCCCGCCGCCTGCGGCAGGCTCCGGGAGGAGATTGCCGGCGCACTGGCTGGACCCTCCGGAGGCGGGACGCCGAGCTGAAACCCTTTCCAGCGGACCTCCGCCGCCGCGCCGTAACCCTTTCCAGCGGACCTCCTGCACAGCGGACCCCCGATGGGACGGGACCGGCTGAAGTCGGACCGGACCGGTCTTCCCGCACCGGACGGGACATCCCGGACCGGAAACGGCCATCCCGTACCGCTGACGATCCCCGTCCGTGCCCGCCGGGCCGGACCGGAACCCGGCCCGGCGGATAACCGCGCCGGGCGGCGCCCGCCCCTTGCCGGACAAAGAGACAGAGAGAAAAAGCAGCCCCGAGATGCCTTTCGAAGTCAGACCCAGCAGGCCCGCTCCCCCTCCCGCCGGGGCCCCGGCCCGCACCGGCCCCGGCCCGGGCCGGGACGCGGCGTACGCCCGCGACGGGCGGGACGCCCCGGACGGCCTTCCCGATACCGGGGAGATAGATCCCCTGGACGCGGACGACACCGACCCGATATTCAACCCGCTGTCCCTGAGGGATCCGGAATCCCTCGGGGATCCCGAGACGCTCCGCGGGCTCGCCTGCCTGGCGGGTCTCGGCGGATCCGGGAATCCGCGCCGCGGCGCCGGAGCCGGACGCCCGGACGGTCCCGGCGATCCGGACGCCCGGGGAGGATCTGCCGGGAAGGCCCCGGCCGGCCGCCCTTCCCCCGCAGGTCCGGACGCCGCGCCCTTCCCCTTCGGCGCCGCCCTGCTGGCGACGGTCCAGCGACCCGGCCGCTACCTGGGAGGCGAGACGGGCGCCGCGCCGAACGAGATCCCCGACGGGAAGGGGCGGATGTTCCGGGTGGCGCTCGCCTTCCCGGACGTCTACGAGATAGCGCACTCGCATCTCGGCCACAAGATCCTCTACGGGCTCATAAACTCCGAACCGGGCCTGTCGGCGGAGCGCGCCTACGCCCCCTGGACGGACATGGAGGGGCTCATGCGGGAGCGCGGCGTCCCGCTCGCCTCGCTGGAGTCCAGGAGGCCACTCCGCGAGTTCGGGCTGGTGGGCTTCTCGCTCCAGTACGAGCTGGGCTACACGAACATCCTGAACATGCTGGACATGGCGGGCATCCCGCTTCTGGCGTCGGAGAGGGGCGTGGGGGATCCGATAGTCGCGGCGGGAGGGCCGGGATGCGCCAACCCGGAGCCCCTGTGCGACTTCGTGGACCTGTTCTTCCTGGGGGACGGGGAGCCGAACCTGGTAGGGGATCTGAAGGCCCTGCGGGAGATGCTCTCGGACGGGATGCCGCGCCGGGAAATCCTGCGGGCGCTCGCCCTGCGCCCGGGCATCTACGTGCCCTCCATGTTCGCCCCGGAGTACGGCCCCGGCCCGTCGGGCCCGTTCATGGGGATCGCGCCGCTCTCCCCCGGCCTCCCGATGCCCCGCAGGACGGCCGCGGCGGCCTTGGGCGGGCTCTACTTCCCCACGTGCCAGATAGTCCCCAGCGTGAAGCCCGTCCACGACCGGGTGGCGGTGGAGATTGCCAGGGGATGCTCCAGGGGGTGCCGGTTCTGCCAGGCGGGCTACATCTACAGGCCCGTGAGGGAGAGATCCGCCTCCGACGCGCTGGAGCTCGTCCGCGCCAACCTCGTCTCCACCGGCCACGACGAGGCGGCCTTCCTGTCGCTCTCGGCGGGCGACCACACCATGATTGCCCCCATGGTCAGGGGGTTCATGGACCGCTGGAGCGGGACCGGGGTGTCCCTCTCCCTTCCGAGCATGAGGGTCCGCTCCGTCACCCGCGATCTGGCGCTGCAGATCAGGAGGGCCCGCAAGACCGGCTTCACCATAGCCCCCGAGGCTGCCACGGGGCGGCTGCGGGCCGTGATCAACAAGGATCTGAGCGAGGAGGATCTGCTCCGCGCCGCCGAGACCGCCTTCTCGCTGGGCTGGAAGACCCTGAAGCTCTACTTCATGTGCGGGCTCCCGACGGAGACCGACCTCGACCTCGAGGCGGTGGGGGTCCTGGCCAGGAAGATCGGGCGCAGCACCAGGGCGAGGCTGAACGTCGGGCTCGCGCACTTCACGCCCAAGGCCCACACCCCGTTCCAGTGGGAGCCGGGCTCGCTCCCCGAGACGGTGGCCGCGAGGATCGGGAAGGTGAAGTCCGCCGCGCGCCGGGACGGAATAGCCGTAAAGCATGCCGACCCCGGCGCCTCCTTCGCCGAGAGCCTGGTCGCCCGCGGCGACAGGCGCATGGGGAGGGTCATCAGGAGGGTCTGGGAATCGGGAGCCCGCTTCGAGGCGTGGAACGACCTCTTCAGGATCGGGCCCTGGGAGGACGCCCTGGCCCGCGAGGGCTTCGACGCCCGCGCCTTCACCGCCGCGCGCGACCCCGGAGCCCCCCTGCCCTGGGACCACATCTTCTACGGCGTGGACAAGCCCTTCCTGCTCCGCGAGCGGGAGAGGGCATTCCAGGGCCTCGCCACCCCCGACTGCCGGGACGCGGGCTGCCAGGGCTGCGGCGCCTGCGGGGACGGCGCCGGGATCGCGCTCGCCTCCGAAAGGCCGGCGGAGGGTCCGGAAGAGATGCCGGCGGAGGGTCCGGAAGAGATGCCGGGGAAGGGTCCGGAAGAGATGCCGGGGAAGGGTCCGGAAGAGATGCCGGGGAAGGGTCCGGAAGAGATGCCGGGGAAGGGTCCGGAAGAGATGCCGGGGAAGGGTCCCCGGAACGGGCCGGACGGGAAAGGTTCCGGGGCGGAAGACGGCCGCGCCGCCGGAGCGCCCTCGAAGGGCAGGGGCCGGAGGGGCCCGGACCCGCCAGCTCCCCCCGAGTTCCGGTATCTCGCCCGCTTCGAGAAGACCGGCAGGCCGGTGTTCCTGGGGCATCTGGAGCTGGTGGAGCTCTTCAAGAGGGCCTTCAGGAGGGGGGGGCTCGAGCTGTCGCTCACCAGGGGGTTCCACCCCTCCCCCAAGCTCTCGTTCATGACCGCGCTGCCGCTGGGGGTCCCGAGCCTGGACGAGGTGGCGCTCTTCTCGCTCGCGGCGAACAGGGAGCCCTCCGAAATCCTCTCCTCCCTGGATCTCCCGGAGGGCGTCAGGCTGACCGCCCTCGTCCGCCACCCGCTTGCCAGGCCGCGCCCGGAACTGAAGGGCTCGATCTGGCTGGTCTCGGCCGGGGACCCCGTGTTCCGGGACCCACCCCTTTATCCGGAGGCCCAACTGGGTTATACTGACAAAAAAGGGCGGGACCGCGCGTACCGCGTCGGCGACTTCGTCTCCGAGGCCCGCGCCCTCTCCCCGGAGAGCCTTCTCCTCACCGTGGCCTTCCGGGAGACGGGCAGCCCGAAACCCGCCCTCTGCGCCCGGGCCCTCTGGGGCCTGGATCCCTCCCTCCCCCTTGAGCTCTCAAAGCTGAAGACGCTCGTAACCTGAGAATCCCGCGGCCGGGCGGCACCGCATGCCCCGCCCCGCGCTCCGCGGGCAGGCGGCACCTTGCCCATTACCCTGGAGCCCCGCATAGGCCTCCGGCCGCACGCGAACCCCGCGCCCCCTTTCGGCCGGGGGACGGCGGAGCCGTGTCCCCCCCCGACGGGAGAAGGCCGGGGCCGGGACTGCGGGCTCGGATCCGGCCCGCCCCCCGCGGCCCCGGCCGGTCGGGACGCCGCCCGCGCCCCCTCGGAAATTCCGGCCGGGCCCTCCGCCGCGCCCCGCGAGGCGCCCCGCGCCCGCCCCGATACGCGTCCTATAGGTGACCGCGCTTCCCGCCGCGCCCGATGCCGGGGGCTTCCGGAAAAACCGCCCGGAGGACGCCAGGAAGACCCGCCTGCATACGGCCCCGCCCCCACGGGCGCGGGAGCCGGGAGGGCCGCAAGATGACCGATCCCGTGCCCTTCGAGATGACCCGCCTCCAGCTGGTCAAAAGCGTCTTCGTCCGGAACGCCTCCTGGCACGGGCCCCCGGACGGGCGCATAGCGGTGGCGACCCTGACCATCCGGAACTCCGGCGGCTTCACGCAGAAGGGCGACCAGGCGGAGTACCTCATGACCTTCAAGACCGCCGAGGAGGGCCTGATGCCCTTCGCCCTCGAGGTGGGGTACGGCGCCCATTTCCGCATGACCGCGCCCGTGCCGGCGGGGGACCGGCCCTACTACGTCCACCGGGCCTTTCCGCGCATGGTCTTCCCCTTCATGCGGGAGTACGTGGCCGAGACCACCCGCAGGGGCGGCTTCCCGCCGCTTGTGATCAACATGTCCGTCTCCCCCGGGCCCCGGGACGGCCCCCCCGGAAGCGAGGCGGACCCCGCACCGGTGCTCAAGTGGATCCACTAGCAATATTCCACGGCGTCTACCAGGTACTGGGCGGCATAGCCGCCGCCCCGGCCATGTTCCTGTCGTCCCTGTCCGGCCGGGGCGGGGGCTACTGGCTGGACCGGCTGGGCTCGCCGGCCGCCGGCGGCGGCAGGCCGTACTGGCTCCACGCCGCGTCGGTGGGCGAGGCCGGGAGCGCCGCCTCCGTCATCCGCGCCTGGAGGGATCTCGAGCCCGAGGCCCGCTTCGTGCTGTCCGTGGGCACACCGGCGGGCCGGGCCTTCGCGGAGAACGCGCTCTCCGATCTCGGATGCGTGCAGTTCATGGCCCCTCCCCTGGACGTCTGGGGGGCTCCGGGACGGACAATCGCCAGGGTGGACCCCAGGGCGCTCGTCATAATAGAGACCGAAATCTGGCCGGGGCTCATACGCGCCTGCCGGAAGCGCCGCGTCCCGGTGATACTCGCCGCGGGCAGGATATCGGAGCGCACCGCCCGCCGCTACGGCTGGGTCAGGAGCTTCTTCGGGCAGCTCCTGAACTTCATGGAGAAGCTCTTCGTGATAAGCGAGGCCGACCGGGAGCGCTTCCTCGGCCTCGGCGTGGACCCCGCCAGGATCGAGGTCATGGGCAGCCCCAAGTTCGATCCCCTGATAGCGCTCGCCAGGGGTCCGGCGCCGCTCCCCATAGCGGCGGGGCCGCCGTACCTGCTCGTGGCGGGCTCCACCCACCCCGGCGAGGAGGAGCTCATAACCTCGGAGCTCCTGAAAACCCTCCTCAGCAGGGCCCTCCACAACAACAAGAAGCCGCTGACCCCCGAGTCCTACAGCGCGGAGACCTGCCCCGCCGTCCTGGAGGCCTGGAGGGAAGTGGGCACCGAGGCCTACGCCGTGAAGGAGGTCCTGGGCCAGACCGGCGGCAGGACCGCCATGGGGCTTCCCGATTCCGGCGCCCCGGACGCCGCCGCCCCGGACGGGGAGGAACCCGGCCCCGCGGCAGGCGAACCCGGCGGCGCGGCCGCCGCGGGCAGGGACGGGGCCGATCCCGAAGCCCCCGCCCCGGGCTCCGGGGAACCCGCGGGGGACGGCGCGGCGGGGAGCGGGCCGGAGACCGTGAAGGACGCGGACGGCGGGGGGGCTTCCGCCCCCGGAGCCCCGTCCCCGGAGGAATGCCCCGGCCCCGAGCCGAGGGAGATGGGCACGGGAGGGCTCCAGCCGGGGAACCCCTTCAAGCTCATAATAGTTCCCCGCCACGTGAACCGCGCGAAGGAGGTCCTGGAGCTCGCCCGGGGCAAGGGCTTCCGGACCGGAATCATAAGCGACCCGGAGATCCCGTTCCCCGATCTCCCGGAGGTGGGGGTCTTCTCGGCGGTGGGGCATCTCCAGCGCCTCTACGAGCGCTGCGATCTCGCCATAGTCTGCGGGAGCTTCGCCCCGGGCCTCCAGGGCCACAACCCCCTGGAGCCCTCCGCGGCGGCGAGGCCGATGATCTTCGGGCCCAACATGACGAGCTTCCACGAGCAGGCGCGGGCGCTCATGGAGCGGGCCGCATGCATCATGGTGGTCAGAAACGACATCCACACGGTCCTTTCGGAATACGCGAAGGATCCCCACATAGCGAGGATCTCCGGCCAGCGCGGCCGGGACTACGTGGCCGGCCTGACGCCCGTGGCCCCGAAGCTCGCCCGCGCCATAGCGAAGGCCCTGGGGGCGGAGCCGGCCGAGGCCCCGGCTCCCGGGACCGGCGGGACGGGCGGTTCGGCAGACCCCGCCGGGCCGGCCCGGGGGGAGTCCCGGTGAGGCCCGGCCCGCCCTCGGCGGCCGGGGCGCCGCCGGAGCGGCCCGCCCCGAAAACCTTCGCCCCCGCGGCGGCGCTGTTTCTGGCCCTCGCGTCCCTGGCGCAGACGGCCGCGCCGTCCTGCGCGTCCGCCTGGATCTCCTCCGAGTGGCTGGGGGGATGGCCGGGCATATGCGAGGACAGCGCCTGCGCGGACGACGGGACGCCGCTCTCGGAACCTCCGCCGGACATACGCCGCAACATCATAGAGCACCAGCTGACCAGCCAGGTCTGCCCCACGGATCTGGTGTTCATAACGATAGAGTACCCGGAAAACACGGGGAGCCTCGCCCTGGACGTCCGCCTGGCGGACGCGGCCGCCGGGAGGTTCTCCGAGGCGAGGAAGCTCGCCCTGAAGCTTTCCTGCAACGATCTCATAGACGGCTGCGGCGGCCTCTGCCTGCCGGCCGGGGTGGAGAGCCGCTACTATCTCCACCAGTCCGCGCCCTGGACGCTCTCCTCCTTCAGGGTCGACCGCTTCATCGGGAACTTCAGGAGCGGACGCCACGAGCGGGGCACGGTCAGCTACGCCTTCGAGAACTTCAGCCTCGCTACCGGGAAGGAGCTCGCGGCGGACGAGATCTTCCCCGATCCCCGGGCCGCCGCGAAGCTCTTCTGGGCCAGGGCCGACGAGGTCCTGAAGTCGCGCGGGGCCTGCCCTTCGCGGAGCTACAGGGTGTCGGGACGCCCGGCGGGAAGGGATCTGAAGGCCTCGGACGTCCTGTTGAGCCGCCGGGGCGCCACCCTCGCCCTCTACACCGGCGCGGACAAGAAATGCGTCCCCCAGGCCCTGGACCTGCCCCTGGAGGAGATGATTGCCCTGGGGGCCTCGCCCGGGCTGTGGACGGACCTGAACCCTGCGGATCCGGATCAGGATCGGGATCAGGGCGGATTCAGGCCGGGGAGCCGGTGACGGTCAAGGCCGGGACGGCGGGAGGAGGACGCGGGGCGCGGGGCATGGCTCCTCCGTACGCGGGAGACTCGCCCGAAGCCGCGGATCCCGGAGATTGGGGAAACCGGGAGCAGCACGGCCGGGTAACCTGGAGCCGCGCGGCCGGGCGACAGGAGAGCGGGCGGCTTAGGGAGGAACGCCGCCCGGAACCGATATCCACCCGGAGCCTGTTCCCTTCGCGGCGGAAAGGGCTTTAGCCAGACCGAAGATCCGGACATGGGGGCCGCAGCGTGGCACTGGTCATCATCGCAGGGCTGAAGAAGGGCCTGAAGCTCGAAATCCCTCCCCCCGCCCTGGCCAGGCCCACCGCGTCGATGGTGCGGGAAGCCATCTTCAGCATCGTGGCGGCAAGGGTCGTCGGGGCCAGGGTGCTGGATCTCTTCTCCGGAAGCGGGGCCATGGGTCTGGAAGCCGCGAGCCGGGGCGCCGGCTCGGTCGTCATGTGCGACCGGGACCCGGAGGTGCTGAAGGTCCTTAAGAGGAACGCCGCCCGCTTCCGGGAGGAGTTCCGGGCGACCGTGCGCGAGCTCACCTTCCCGGAAGGATATCCCGCCCTGAGGCGCTACGGGCCTTTCGACCTCATTCTCCTCGACCCCCCGTACGGGGACCCGGAGGCGGCCTCGGGCTTCCTCAGGGCCGCGCCGGAGATGGGGCTCTGCGCCCCGAAAGCCACGGCCGTCTGGGAAATGTCCCCCAGAACCGCGAAGACGATCGGGGAAACGGACACGGGGCGCTTCACCGTCGTGAAGACCCGCGCCTGGGGCGCCCGCGCCGCGGCGGTTCTGGAACTTGACGGCTAGACATCCGCGCCGAGGGGGAGCGGATCGCCCCCCGTCCCGTCGGGACTTCCGGGCTTTCCCGGCGCCATGAAAGACGCCACCCCGGCATGCCGTCCGGCGATACGGGACGGAAGGCCGGCCTGGCCGGGGAACGGAGGAGAAGAGTCCCGTCGGGAATCGGGACCGGAAACGTGCGGGAAGATGCCCGGCCGTCTCAAAATGCGGGAAGCTGTCAGGCTGTCTATCGCAGAGACATGGCGGAACGCCGCTGTCCGCTTCCGTCCCGCCCCCGGCCTCTTCCCGACCGAAGGGGACGCGGGCAAGCGTGCGCGGAGGGCGCTCCGGCCCGTGGCGGTTCAACTGCGGATACCCGATCGAGTCCGGGGCGCCGATGCCGCCCCCGGCAACTGTGCGGCATAAGGTGTAGTGAAAAGTTTGGACGGGTCCTCTGTCCTTTTCGGAAGGACGTGTCAGACGCGGAGATAGACGCCGGACGTCTTTCCGGGATCCTCAGTGCCGTGCCCCGGGCTCCGGAGCCGACTAGTCCGCCTTTCCCCCAAGGGGACTGAACCGGTGTCCTGCCCGGCAGAAAAACGCCCGGCCTCCCCGCAAGTCCCGGAGACGCGTCCGGGCGCCCGAGAGTGCCGGGCAGGAAGAGGGATGCCGGAAGCCCCTGCTGGCCCCGGCGTCATGCGCCTCCGCCGTCGGCCTTCAGGATTCTGTTCACCTCGGACAGATCGAGCTTCAGCACCTCGCTAATTTCCTCCGCGGTGAAGTTGGCGTCGCGCAGGGCCCGTACGGAGTTGGTTACCGCGACCGACAGGGACTCGATCAGAACCTTCTGGGACTCGATTTTCCACTTCCGCAACCCGATTTTCACCTTCTGCAACTCGATTTTCCCCTTCTGCAACTCGATTTCCCTGTTCAGGGACTCGAGCTGATCCAGGATTTCCGGAACATTCAATCCCGTCAGAATTTCCGTAACCTCATAGATGTCAAGATCCATGTTTCTGTACACCTCGCTATATCTCGTGATCATGTCGGGGGCGGCAGCGTCGCCCCGGGAAAGTTCGGCGAAAAGCATCGTGAAAAGCAATACCGGGTCCCCGGCCTTTTCCGGCAGGACGCGCCCGATGCGGAAACAGGCACCGGCCGTCTCCGCTGGCTCCTCAGGTGTATGCCCGGGAGGGACGTAAAACAGCTCCGCAGGCCCGACCCCCGTCAGGGGGAAGCAGTCCAGCTCAGGGTTCCGGCCCCCCGATCCTGTCCCCGCGCTTGCGGACGACCTCGGACATGTCGGCCAGATCCTCAGGGAAAATCAGGCCGGGCCTGAAAAGAATGCCGGCTCTGCCAGGGCGGCTCCCGAAGGGACAGGCATTTTGCGGGCTCCGCGCGATCCAGACGGGACAGAGGCTCAGGGAAGAGAAGGGAACGAGTTACCTAACCCGTTGGAACATTTCCCCGCGAGCGAAGAACCATAAACCATGATCCCGGAGGGAGCGGAGCAGTACGGGGAGGTCCGGAACCCGATATTTGGGCCGACGCCGCCGCACGGTCGCACGAGCCTGGATTCGGATCCCAATCCCGGGAAGGGGCATCCGAAATGCTGACCGACCGGACGTCATTATTTTAATCTACATGGCTCCGGAACTCAATACGTCCTGTCCTTCCTGCTTCTCCCGCCCCACTTCAAAACCCCGTTACCGCCACTCCGGGTTCCGCAGGCGGGCTCCGGGCACCGCCGCACGCTTCGCCGGACTGCCGTGGCGTTCAGTGAGGCTCCGGCCGCCGGGGGAACGTTCTCAGGGACGGGGCGGCCTTAAGCCTCAAGGGCCGCTCCCCGGTCCCTCCCGCAACGTCGTGCGCGTTCCGCTCGCGGCCGCCGGGAGGGCGTCTGCCGTCGGGGCGGATGGCAGGTCCCGCAGCACCCGTTGAGACCCGCGGACTGGGGCCGCCGGTCCCGCATTCCGGGACGGTAGAGGTACGGCCGGATTTGCTCCGGCGGAGGTGCGGCATCCCGGGGGCCGGGGCAACGCCCCGCCCCCCGGGCCGGGGACGGGCGGAACTTGACGGAAACGGCGGCTGCTTCCGGTACGGGACCGACACCGAACCGGGAGACAGGGTCAGGAAACTGCCGCACGTGCCGGATGTCCCTTCCCGGGCGGGGCCGGGGGAGGAAGAGGGACGAGAGCCGGAACGGCCAGTCGGGGCGGGGGGGGCGGCGAGATGAGGGTACCGGAATAAGGAAGGGGGACAGGGCTGGAGCCTGCATCGGATACCTCCCGTCCGTTAACCGCGTTCCGGGGGGTGCCTCCGTCAGTGAGTTGAACGGGCGCGGAGAGTTACGGGCGGGTTATCCCGAACTTGAAAACAAACCGGGCTGCACTATGCTGAAATCGCGGGTGCCGTGTCGTGAAGCCGGCCCGGCCGGGGAACGGAGGAGCGGAAGAGTCCCGTCGGGAATCGGGAGCGGAAGCGTACGAGAAGCTCTCCCGCCGTTTCTATCGGGGAGACATGAGGTAGCCCAGCTGTCCGCTTCCGTGCCGTCCCCGGCCACTTCCCGACCGAAGAAAGCGCGGGCGGGCGCTCCGGCCCGTCGCTGTTCAACTGGGGACACTCGACCGCACCTGGCTTCCGGGGTCATGTTTCCCGACCACGTCCGGGGCGGCGATGCCGCCCCGGTCGGCGGCGGCATAAGGTGTAGTGAAAAGTTTGAACGGATCCCCGGTCCTTTACTCAAAGCCGTGCTCGACGCTGAGAGGGACGCCGGCCGTCTTCCAGTGATCCTCAGGGCCGTGTCCGGTGCCCCCGGAGCCGATGCGCCCGCCTTTCCTTCAATGTGACGGAACCGGGCTCCTGCCCTGCAGAAAAACGCCCGGCCTCCCCTCATGTCCCTGAGACGCGTCCGGGCACCGGAGAGTGCCGGGCGGGAAGAGGGATGCCGGAAGCCCCTGCGGGCCCCGGCGTCATGCGCCTCCGCCGTTGGGCTTCAGGATTCTGTTCACCTCGGACAGATCGAGCTTCAGCCGCTCGCTAATTTCCTCCGCAGTGAAGTTGGCGTCGCGCAGGGCCCGTACGGAGTTGGTTACCGCGACCGACAGGGACTCGATCTGAACCTTCTGGGACTTGATCTGACCGTTCTTGGACTTGATCTGACCGTTCTTGGACTCGAGCTGAACCTTCTGGGACTCGAGCTGACCGTTCTTGGACTCGAGCTGAACCTTCTGGTACTCGAGCTGATCCAGGATTTCCGGAACATTTAAGCCCGTCAGAATTTCCGTAACCTCATAGATGTCGGGATCCATTTTTCTGTACACCTCGCGATATTTCTTGATCGTGTCAGGGGTGGCGATGTTGCCCCGGGCAAGTACGGCGAAAAACATCGTGAAAAATATGTCCGGATCCCCGGCCTTTTCCGACAGGACG
>JAISEQ010000140.1 GCA_031264045.1 Deltaproteobacteria bacterium | reverse complement strand
ACCGTGTTACGAAGAGAGAGGTGCAGGAAAACGGCAAATTGCCTGGAGGAACGGATTTGCCCGTCAACGTATTCGGCGGACACTCTTTTTTTCAATCAGGATGAACGAGGCGGTCTGAGTTGACGAGGCGGTCTGAATGGACGAAGGTTTTTTACCATGAAACTGCATTTTAGTGCGGCATGGCCGGATCTAATCAGCATGTGGCAGCAAGCCGGTTTCATAGGCCGGGGTGTCGGAAACATGCATGAACGTATGGGAGGCGACGGATTTGGCCATTGCCCTACACACCCGGACCGCCAAGCCGGGGGACGGCAGGGTCCGGCACGAAACCCGAGAGTCCGGAGAGCGCTAGGGGCAGGTAGAGCTGGAACTCCATGGGCGAAATCCCCTGGGGTCCCGAGGCGCGGGAGGCCAGATCGCCGGCCTCGGCATGCACCCAGACGGCGAGAGCCGCCGCCTCGCGGGGAGGCATGCCCCGGGCCATGAACCCGGTTATGAGGCCGGTCAGCAGATCCCCCGATCCTCCCGCCGCGAGCGCGGGCCCCCCTCCCATGTTCACGTAATAGTGTCCGCCGTCCTGGCTCATGACTATCGTGTGGCGGCCTTTCAGCACTACCGTTGCCCGGGACACGGCGGCCCGGGCCCTGGCCGCCTCCAGGCGACCGCGCTCCACCTCGGGCACGGTACAGCCCAGGATCCTCGCCGCCTCGCCGGGATGGGGGGTGATGACGGCCCGGCTCTCCCCCCCGGCGCCCCTGATGGCGTCGAAAAGGGCGGCTGGGGAGGCCAGCGCGTCGGCGTCCAGTACGATGTTAAGGTCTGGGAGTGCCCGGACAGTCCCGGCGACCAGAGCCTGCGGTTCAGGTCCGGTGCCCAGTCCCGGCCCGAGCCCAAGTGCCCGGCGGGCAGGGTCGAGGGTCAGGAGGAACTCCGCGAGCCTTGCCGCCCCGTTTCCGGAGAGATATCCGTATGACGTCTCGGGAAGAGCCAGGCACATGGGGGCAGCGAGCCTCAGATCCATCATGGGCGCGAGTCCAGCCGGGCAGGCGGCGGTTATGAGCCCGGCCCCGGCCCGGAGGGCTCCGGTTGCGGCGAGCGCGAGGGCGCCGGACTTGCCGGGAGAGCCGCCGCACACCACAGCATGACCGAAAGTGCCCTTGTGTGCCCAGTCCGGCCGGTGGGGAGCGAGCAAGCGCGCTTCCGCGCGGTCGAGGAGCCTCCCCCGGGGCGCGAAGCCGCCTTCGGGCGGAGGGGGGAGGCCTATGTCGCCGAGCCTGAGCTCCCCGCACAGCTTCATGGCGTCCCCCATGAAGTGGCCGGGCTTGTAGGCCGCGAGGGCCACGGTCAGATCCGCCTCGGGTGCGGGCCCCAGTGCCCTCCCGTCCTCCCCCGAGATGCCGGATGGCAGATCGACCGACGCCACCCTCAGATTTCTGGGTCTCCGGGGGACGGAGCCGAGGACCCTGGCGGCCTGCCCCGTGAGGGGCCTGGTCAGACCAGTCCCGAAAACCGCTTCCACCAGGAGGTCTGTCCTTTCCCAGTCCGGGAGGGGATCCAGATCGGAGCAGATTCTGGCAGCCCTAATGCCCATGGCCTCCATGGTCCGGAAGTTCACCCCCGCATCGCCCGGGGGGTCCTCCCCGGCGGGGAGCAGGGCGTGGGCGCGGACATCGTGGCCCATCGAATGAAGAATCCTCGCCACGGCCCAGCCGTCTCCCCCGTTCTGTCCCGAGCCTCCCAGAACGGCTACCCTCGTCCGCCTGAATCCCAGATCCGGCCACATCTCCAGGACATGGGCCACTACCGAGCGGGCGGCGTTCTCCATCAGGACTATCCCAGGGATGCCCAGGTCACGGATGCCGCGGCGGTCCAGCTCCCTGGACTCCTCGGGGGAGGCCACGAAGACGGGTCTGGGGGGGAGGCCGGTCGGCGGCGGAGTTCCGGTCATGGCACGGTCCTTTCTCGGCGGATCTCCGCGTTCCCAGGGCCGCGGGGTACAGGCCGGACTCGGGGGGCATGCCTCGGTTCGGGGGCGAGGCAGCGGCCGGAGCATGTTTCAGTGTTGCCGATCAGGGCCATGGAGGGTCGGATCGGCTGAGGGAGGGAGAGGGGAGCCGGAGAGCCTTCGCGCGGCGGTCGGGCCCCGGTCTGCGCGTCCGGACTCCGGATATGAAGTTTAGCACAAACGGTTCGGGTTTGGATGAACGGGAACGGACTGGAGCAGGGACCGGTACGGTTCGAGTCAATACTGCGGAAACGGAAGCGGCAACAGGGGCTGGAGTGGAGTGGAGTGGAGTGGAGCGTCCGGAAACTCGGGAGCGTGGCGTCCCCCCCGGAGGCGGCGTGAGGTGCGGGACAATGCCGAAGGTGAACTGCAGGGTCGAGACGGTGGCTTTCGGCAGGTCGCTTCATCATCTCGTTGCAGAGAGTGAAAGATCAAGACTTTTTTCGTTAAGCAGAACGGTGAACAACCGTTACCATGAAAAGTGATGAGATAATGGCCATCGGGACCGACCGGGCCGCGTACCGAGCGGCTTTTCACGGGATACGTGACGGCCATTATGCAGATGTTCCATTTCCCCGGAAAGTGCTACATGGACCCCTGCTTCGGTGGATTTTGTCCGGTTGCAGTGTTTCCAGTGTCGCAGGATTTTCCATAGCCAATTTCACGGAAGAGGTATGCTATCATCGGTTCCCGACAAAGAACTCCGACTCAATACCATCTTTTTCGAAGAGGCAATAAACGATGTTCCGCTTTTGTCTGTCGATTGCTATGTCGGCCCACTGTCCGTTCGGCGGTCCGGACGCCTTTCCCCCGCCTTCCGGTACCGCTCCGTTTACCCCGAGACCGAACACGTCCACATGAAGAAGAGGTGGCACCCTACCTTTCGGCCCAAGGGGAGACGTTGTTCGCATGCGTATTAGGACTGGTGCTTGACCGCATAATGCATGAAGCAGTTCCTTCAGTGAGCTTGGGACAGACACCGAGATAGCTCGCCCTGATTTCATTAAGTGAGATAGACCGTCTACCCCCCTGCCATGGTCATTCTTCAAACCCGGAATCCCGATGGCCTTGGCCACGGAGTATGTCAACTATCCCTTTTGTCCGGATTCAAGCTTGGGAAGGACAGTTTTGCAAGGATTTTTGTTGACTATATCCCTCATGTCTGAAATAATGTTAGTTCGTTACTGTTGAATTACAGAGCCACTGTTAAGGGAATCCGTCATAATCATCATCTCCTTGTTTCACTTGTCCATTTATGTGTGTCGCTGGAGGGGCAAAATGATACGCACCAAGTATTTTTCTTGATAACATTACGAAAATATTAGATTTAGGAATATAATTTATTTTCGGGAATGTATTTTTT
>JAISEQ010000103.1 GCA_031264045.1 Deltaproteobacteria bacterium | reverse complement strand
ACAGTTCCAAGCCTGTTACAACAGTTCCAAGCCTGTTACAACAGTTCCAAGCCTGTTACAACAGTTCCAAGCCTGTTACAACAGTTCCAAGCCTGTTACAGTTGAAGCGTTGCCCAGGTTCACTTGCTGGCTCTTCTCGGGTACGGGATCGTCGGCAGGGTCCAACGTCACTGGCTGCGACCGCTTCGGATGCGGCACATCCCCTGTCCGGGACTCGGCGGTTCCCCCTTCCGGGGTCCTCGCCTTCAGCCTTCCCGGCCCTCCAGCACGTCGCTGAAGGCGGACGCCAGCTCCGCGAGCGTCCCCGGCACGGCCTCAGCGCTCAGGGTCACGGTCTCCAGGAGCTTCAGGACGTACTCGCAGGAGGCGGCCATGACGGCTCTCGTCCTGTCGGGGGAGATGCCCCGCGCGGCGTTGTCCAGGGCGGCGAGGGAAGCCGCAAGTCCTGCAACAACCCCGTCCCTGCCGGATATCCGCCCCCTTTCGATGAGCCTTCCCGTAATCTCCGTGGCATGCCTGAGCGCCGGGTAGCCCAGGGGCTCACGGGCCCTGCAGAGCCTGGCGGCGGAGGCCCCGATGAACCGCACGAGCCCCGGCGCGGCCGAGGCCGTCGCGTAGCGCTTCTCTAACATCCTCCGGGCCAGGTCCCTGGCGCACTGGAACGCGGCCTCGTTCAGCCTTGTCGGATCGGTCGGGTCTGGCACGTGTCCTCCTCTGCGGCTTCCGGGGCCCCGCTCCGGTCGCCGGCTTTCCTCGGGCTGTCTCGGCCGCCGCGCGGGTCATCTCCGGACCGGGTCCGGCGGTCGTCCAGCTTCCCCGTACTCGGGGACCTTACCGCTTCCCCGGCTTTCCTCGCAGCGGGGCACTTCCCGCTACCCCGGCTTCCCCCCGCTCGGTGGCCGTCCGTTTTCATGCCTCCGCCGCTTCCCATTTTCCGTCTCTCACGTCCGAGCGTCCTTCCGCTCCTTCCCGCCGGAGGTCCCCTTGACCGCACGGACCAGGCGTCGCTTCAGGTCCAGGGCGACGGGGGCACCGTCAGGAAGCGGGGGACCGTGGCCGGGCCCCCGCTCCATGAGCTTCCCAACTGGGTTGAGGTACTCGAAGCTGTCGCAGGTGAGCTTCAGCACGGCAGTGCAGGGCAGGGCGATTATCATGCCGATGCCTCCCCACAGGACTCCCCAGAACAGTATGGCCATGAGAGTCGCGACGGCCGACAGATCCATTCTCCTTCCCAGCAGGATCGGCTCGGCCCAGTTGAGCGTCACGGCCGCCGGCAGCCCCAGGCACAGGACCAGCCACAGCGACACGGTCCAGCTGAACTTGGTGGCGCAGACGAGCGTGGGCAACACCACGGACACCACTATGCCCACCGTAGGGATGAAGTTCAGGAGAAAGGCGATGATGCCCCAGGCGGCGGCGAGGTTCACGCCGAAGGCCAGACAGACGAGCCAGAACCATGCCCCCAGGCCCAGGCTTATCATGCATTTGACGAGCAGGTACCCCTGCACCTTCCGGGAGACCAGCTCCATGCCGGCGCAGAGCCTTATTCCCCTGCGGCCGGGGAAGGCCCTCTTCAGCCTCTTCGGCAGGCTTGGGAGCGCGGGAAGGAAGTAGAGGGTGAAGATGAGCGTGAGCAGGATGTATTTCAGAAACGAAACGAACGAGTTCGCCAGCAGCGAAAAGGCGGTGCCGTAGATGTTCAACAGCTTCTCCGTCAGCATGTCCGGGTTCATGAAGCTGAAATATCTGTTCAGGAAATTTTCCAGGTCTGAAAGCCATTTGTTTAAGTAATCGCGGAATTTCGGCATCTCTCCCATGAAGTCGGCAAGGCTCAGCATCACCAGGCTCACCATCGTCCAGATGATCCCGATGCCCACGGCCAGCGCCAGAATTATGGAGAGCGGCCTGGGTATCCCCTTCCTCTGGAGGAATTCCACAAGGGGGTTCAGCAGGCAGCTGATGAAGAAGGCCAGCACCATGGGGAGCACGACTATCTTCAGATGCAGCAGTATGAACGACATCATGAAGAACAGCCCCAACCCC
Organism: Deltaproteobacteria bacterium; assembly: GCA_031264045.1. Classification (GTDB taxonomy): domain Bacteria; phylum Desulfobacterota; class Desulfarculia; order Adiutricales; family Adiutricaceae; genus JAIRZX01. Next base: position 25,723 of record JAISEQ010000103.1, on the reverse strand, counting down.
ACGAAGAGCTTTAGGGATCTCCACGTTCCAGGGTCGCTGTTCCTGTGTCTCACCCGTGCCTCCATAGGCTCCCCGTCCTCCCTGCCCCCCCCGCTATCCCCGGCCCCGGACCCTGCGGCGTCCCCCGGTCAGCCTGCGGCGCGGCAAGGAGAGACTTTAGCACGGAAGGGCACGGGGCAGCAAAGCCGCGAACGGCCCGATGTCCCCCGCCCGTCCCTGTCCCCCGCATCCCGGGCGCGGCGTTCCCGGGCTCGGCCCCGGCCCGTCGAGGAACCCTCCGGACAATAGCCACGCTCACTCGGTCATGTGCTATAATCCGCCGAAGCCGCCTTTTTCCCGGAGGCGGCCCTCCGCCGACTCCGGGAAGAAGAGCTCCCCCCGAAATCGCCAGGCAGCGGGCCTTTCCCGCTCCGGGGGCACTCCGGCCCTGCCCGCTTCCGGCCCGTCGGCATCGGGTGCTGCCTGCCCCGTCCCTTCCGGGGCCTCCCCGTTTCTCACCGTACGTGTCCGCGACAGCTTCAGCACGGCTTCAGCCCGCTCCGTCGGCTGGACTTCCGGCTTCCCGCAGCTTCCGCCGGCTCCCCGGGCGTGACTTCCGGCTTCCTGCGGCTTCCGCAGGCTCCCCGGGCGTACCGGTCGGCATCCCCTCCGCCTTGCACCGCTCGCGGTATCCCCCGCGCTCTCCGGAGTCATCTTGTTCCGTCCCGGCACCTCCATCACCTTCCTCGTCCTGTGCCTGGCGGCCCAGATCATCGCCTGGCGCCTCTGCCTCCGCAGATCCGACCGGCGCTGGTTCCGGGTGGCCGTCCATGCCGTCTTCACGATCTTCAACCTGGGCTACGTGGCGGTGATCTACCTCATCCCCAGGGGCGGCATGCAGGGGGACCTCTGGACCTGGGTGGGCCGTCCCGCCATCAGCTGGCAGACGGTGCACATCCTGGGGATACTCCCGGCGGCGGGCATCGCCTGGATCCTGTACCTTGTCGGGAAGGCGCTGTGGCGGTCGTCCAGGTGGGCCGTCCGCAGGGCCCGCCGCGGGGCCGAGCCCGGCGGCGGGACGCTCCGGACCTGGGGGGCGGAGGCCTCGGCCGGCTGCCCGGCCCCTCACCCCGGCGGGGGGCCGGAAGGCGCGGGCCCCCTGCCCGCCGAAGCGTCCGAAGCGCCTTCAGGATCCTCATCCGGAGCAGGCGCCTCCCGGGCGGCCACCCCGTCCCCCGTCCCGGCCGCCCTTTCCCGGGATGCCCGGGATCCCGCCTTCAGGGCCGGACGCCGCGATTTCGTCCGGGCGGCCGGCTCGGCCGGCATATTCGCGATACTGGGCACGGCGGGCTACGCCGTCTTCCGCCAGTCCTCGGCCCCCGTGGCCAGGAGGGTGAGCCTGAGCTACCCCGGGCTCCCCAGGGAGCTCCACGGGTTCACTATAGCGCATCTTTCCGACGTCCACCTGGGCATGTGGTCCAACCCCAGGGAGATGGAGCTCGCGGTGGAGAGGGCCGGCATGGAGCGCCCCGACATGGTGGTCTTCACCGGCGACATGGTGGACAGGACGCCGAGGCTCTCCGGGGCCTACGGTCCGCCCGTGGCCCGCCACATGGCGAAGGTCCCCCACGGGGTCTGGGCTGTCCTGGGCAACCACGACCACTGGACCGACCCCTACGCCATAGCCGCCGGCCTGGAGGCGTCCGGTATCAGGGTCCTGAGGGAGGAGAGGGCCGATCTGGGCCCGCTTCCGCTGAGCCTGACCGGCCTGGACGACCAGGGCGTCAGGACCGGCTGGATCGGCCGCCGGGGCCGCGTGGACGAGGACTCCCTGGACATCCTAGACTTCTCCGAGGTGAAGGGCCCCCCGGAGCGCCCCGGGGATTTCCGGATCCTCCTGAACCACCGTCCCGAGGGCTTCCGGCAGGCGGCCGTGGCGGGGTTCGGGCTGTATCTCGCGGGCCACACACACGGCGGCCAGTATTCGGTGCCCTGGAATCTCCAGGAGAACCTCGGCAAGCTTATCTGGAAGTACACCTCCGGCCTCTACAGCTCCTGGGACTCCCATCTGAACGTGTCCTGTGGGCTCGCCTCCGTCGGCACGCCCTTCAGGTTCGGGCCCTGGCCGGAGTTCACCGTGATAACCCTGAACAGGGGGCCGGCCGGCGGCACGGGCCCCATAGGCGCCTGAGGGGGGCTCCGCCCCTGCGCCGGTCACGAGTCCGGCCTGTACCCGGGCTGTCTCCGGCCCTTCCCCGGGCTGTCTCCGGCCCTTCCCCGGCCTGTCTCCGGCCCTTCCCCAGCCTGTCTCCGGCCTTTCCCCGGCCCGGCGGGCCGCGCCCGCCCGACGGGGTCGGCCGATAAGCAGCCGCAGGTCAGTAGTCTATGTTCCTGGCCATCACCGGCACGAAGCCGCTCTTCCCGGCCCCCGCCAGGTTGTCCTTGGCGAGCGGGTAGCGGGCCTTGGCCATGTTGAACCACCTCCTGGCCTCCCTGGTGTCCCGGCTCACGGCCTCGCCTATCAGGTGGAAGGCCCCCATGTCGTTCTGGCTCCTGGCCGAGGGGGGGCTCTTCGTCGCCGCCCGGTGGGCCCACTCCACGGCCCTGAGCGGATCCCTCAATGTCCCGGTGCCCGTGCGGTACAGCCCGGAGAGGTTGGCCATCGCCACGGAGTCGCCGCGCAGGGCGGCCTCCCTGGTCCACTTGAAGCAGTCCGAGGGACCGGTGCCCGTGAGGCCCCACAGGTGCTGGGGAGGGTCCGGGTCGCATCCTGCCGCCGCCAGGATGTTCATTGCCGGGGTGAAGCCCTCATCGGCGGCGTCCTCCAGGAGGTCCGCCGCCCGGGAGAGATCCCTTTCCCCGGAGGGGACCCTTCCGCGCATGTGCAGGAGCCCCAGCGCGGTCTTGTAGAGGGGCCTCAGGTTCTCCGGGGCCCTCCGGGCCAGCACCCTGATGTCGGGGTACCTCAGCGCCAGCACGTCCATGGCCCTCCCGGCGGCGGCAAAGTCCGGGGCCCTCCCGTCCAGGCCGTTCTCGTAGATGATGCGGCTGTAGAAGGCCCCCCTCAGGTCGCCCCTGCGGAACGCGGCGGTCAGCGGTCCGGCGGCGACGAGGAAGCTTCCCCGGAGAAACTCGTCCTCCCCCTGGATTTTCTCTGCGGCGGGTATCGCTTTCCCCTTCCAGGAGCGGCCCGCCGGGGCCGGGGCGTTGGCGGCGGGCGCGGAGCCCCCTATGGAGTTCGCCGCGGCGGGCCCCTCCCTGTACGGGCCGGGCCGGTAGGCTTCGGGCGTGTAGACCGTCCGGGCATCGTGCGCGAGGTCCGGGGGAGGGGAGTCCTGCGCGGGGTATGCCGGACAGGGCGGGCAGTCGGGGCAGGGGGAGCACCCCGCCGAGGGGAGCGGCTCCTCCTCGGGCCAGTACGGGTCCTCGTCGGGGTAGTCCGCCTGGGCCTCCATGCCGTCCCAGGGCTCCAGATCCTGGTCCCCGCCGCCCGAGACGGGCAACCGGCCAGACATCGCGCAGCCTGACAGCACGAGCGCGAGGCAGGCCGCCGCGAGGGGCGCGGCCAGGCCGTCCGTGCCAGGCGTCCTCGGGGCTTTCCGGGCCTTTCGGGTCTTAAGGGTCTTCCAGGTCAACGTGCCGCTCCTCCCGGCCCCGCGCCGCGCGGGCGGGTCCTGACCCCGGGGGCGACCGGACCCTAGAGGCCCAAGGCGCGCTCCCCGAGGAGCTTCCTGTCCAGCACAAGCGCCCCGGCGGTCTGCTCCTTCACGATGCCGGCCGCCTTCAGCTCCCCCAGCGCCCTCGATAGGCTCTCGGCGGTGACGCCCAGGTGGCGGGCGAGCTCCGACTTCTTGACGGGGAGCCTGGTCACGCCCCGCTCCTCCGGGAGTTCCAGGAGATACCCAGCCAGCCTGGGGGCCAGCTCCTTCAGGGATCCCTCCAGGAGCCCAGCGAAGTGCTGGAGCCTGGCGGACAGCACCCCGATGGTCGCGAATGCCAGCTCGGGGTTCTCGCCTATCAGGGCGAGCATCGCGTCCTTGGGGAAGAAGAAGGTGAGCGATCCCGTGAGCGCCGAGGACGAGGCCGGGTAGCCCTGCCTCTGGAAGACCGCCGCCTCCCCGAAGAGCTCTCCCTCGGTGGCGATCTTCAGGGTCCTCTCCTTGCCCATGGGCTCGGACACGAAGATCCTCACCTTGCCGCTGCCCACCAGGTGGAAGCCCGAGGCCCTGTCGCCCCTGACGAAGATGACCTCCCCTGCCTTCCAGGTCCTGGGCACGGCAATCGCCGCGAGTCTCCTGTTCAGCTCCTCCGGGAGAGCCTCGAAGAAGGGGTAACCCTTCATGCTTTCCAGGAGCTCGTCGGGGCCCGGAGGATTACCGCGCCCTCTTTTCCTTTCGGACGGTTTGGCTGTCGTCATGAGTTCCCCTGGGGGACGGGCCCCGGGGACCCTCCTGCGGACTGGAGGGCGGGGGGTCCGGAAGCGGGCCGGAAAGCCGGCGGAAGGGTCCGTAAGTTGCTGGGAACATGCCAGGAAGGCACCCGGAATGTTTCTGCGGGCATGCCCGGAACGTTGCCCCGGACAGGCCCGGAACGTTGCCCCGGACATGACCGGAACGTTGCCCCGGGCAGGCCCGGTAAGTTGTCCCGACCCGGTATGTGCCCGGAATATGCCCCGAACAGGTTCGGAAAGCGCCCTGACATGCCCGGAAGATGCCGGGGGACCGGGATGCCGGGAAACGGAAGGGAGGCCGGCGGAAAGCGGCCTGAAGGGGAGAGCCGGGGCCGGGCGGGGAAGGTCCATTCGGGCGGCGCCCCCCTGACGGCCGGTCGGTCAGGGACGCGCACGGAGCCGATTTTCCCGGAAACTGGGCCTCGGGGAAATGACCCAGATCAAGCCTCCGCGCGTCCGGCGGCCGGGAAAACCCGATCCGTCCGGAGCGGGGGGAGCCCGCAGGAGCTCCGGCAGGGGAAGGCCCGCGCTGCCCGTGCGCCGCCCCGCGGGGCCGCTCTGGCGGGAAAGGTCCGCACGGGGCGGGGGCGGCTGACGGGCTCCTGAAGCGGTATCCGGCAGGCCAGGGAAATGCATGCCGGCGGGAAAGCCCCGTCTTCTCCGAATCCGGTACTGGACAGGCAGGGAAGACATGAAAATTTAAGGGCGGAAGCGGCTTCAGGCCGGGACGGCGGGAAACGTCGGACCCGGACGGCGGGCGGCCGCGAAAAGGATTCGGACATGCCCCGGAATCGGGCCGGTTCCGGAAACGGCCGGAACGGGGGACTTGAGTCCGTGCGGCTGCGGAAATCCGTACGGCTGCGGAAATCCGCGCCGCCGGGGCCGGCCCGCCCGGTTCCGGTCAGGGGCGCAGGCCCGGGCGTGGCCTCTGGCCCCGCGCCGCCGGAGCAGCCGTCACCCCAAGACGGCACCTCACGATCCCGGGGGATTGTAGTACAGCCCGCGCCCGCGGCCAGGCCTTTCCCAGGGCTCGTCGGGGGAGGCCGCCCGGTCGTAGGGCTTGGTGAAGATCTCGCCCGTCCATTTGAGGGGTATGAGCTTGAACTGGGGGAGGAAGGTCCCGCAGGAGTGCGCGTTTATGGACGTCACGGTCACGATGTCCAGGGCGTTCCGGTCCTCGGCGGAGGCGTGGCACGTGAGGCAGCGCACGAACTCCCGGTCGATGGCCTCCAGATCCCGCCTGGCCAGAACGTCGTCCAGGGTCCTTCCGGTGACGAAGTCCAGCACGCCCACGGGGGGCACGTAGTCGTGGATTCGCACCGGCATCATGGCTTCCGAGATGCCCGACTGGTAGAGGATCAGATCGTAGGACGGACGGCGCGGGAGCCTCTCGTAGGCGGTGCTGGGCCCGGAGGTCAGCCGGCTCCGGCACACCGCGAACACGTCGGGGCTCCCCGGTTTGGCCGTGAAGAGCTTGTACGTGATGGGCGACGAGTGGATGCCCAGGAGCGTCACCGTGGGGTCCCTTATCTGGAGCGACCACCCTTCCCGCGAAGGCGCGGTGTAGCCCGACGTTGACCCCCGGTGGCTCTGGACCAGGGCCTTGCGCTGATCGGGCGTGAGCCCGTAGGCGTTCTCGGCCGGGAGCCTGAGAAACAGATCGAGGGCGCTCCCTGCGGCCATGGCCGCCCCCGCCGTGCCCAGTGTGACGGCCAGGGTCAGCGCGAACGCTAATGCCGGGGCCGATTGCGGTGCCTGTGAAGGGGACGGGTGCGGTGCCGATGAGGATGACGATGAGGGGGCCGGCCGCCGGGCTTCGGCCGGCGCGGGAAGCCGGGGGCCTCCGGCCGTGCCTCCCCTGGCGTCTCCCGGCGCGGGCCCCCCCCTCATGCCGCCTGTCTCCTGCGGGCGAGCACGAACAGCCTGGAGCCCCACATCCGGTCGTGTATCATCTCCGGGGTGAGATCCTTGGAAAACGACGTTGCCTCCCCCAGGTAAGGGTCCTGGAAGTCCAGGTGGTTGTTTATGGCGCCCAGCTCGGTCAGGAGCGTCTCCATTTCCAGGATTTCGTAGCCGAGGGATTCGAGAAGCCTCGCGAGCGACTCCGCGGTGAAGTGGTTCAGATGCGAGTGGCCTCCGAAGGTGTTGCTCTTCTCGTGGAGGATCCGGGTGACCAGGGATCCGGCGTTGGGCACGAGGATCAGCAGGAGCCCCCCCTCTGAGAAAAGCGGGGCGATGCTGGCCAGCGTCTGGCGCGGCTCCGCGAGGTGCTCCAGCACTTCCCATAAGGTCACCAGATCGAAGCTCCCGTGCGGCAGATCCGAGATCTCCAGGGGTTTGACGATGACCCTGATGCCCTCGTCGAGCATGCTCTGGGCGCTTTCGGTGTTTATCTCCAGGGCGGTGGCGTTCCAGCCCATCTCCCCGGCCACCCTCACGAAGGTCCCGTTTCCGGCGCCCATGTCGAGGAGTTTCCCCGGCCCCGCCGCGCCCTTCCTCCACGCCTCCGCCGCCTCCAGGCCGTAGGCGAACTTGAGCCGGTCCAGCTCCTCCTGGGGCCCGGAGTTAAGCACGCTCATCCAGGCCAGCTCCTCCCGCCAGTACCGGAGCATCACGTCCTCCCGGAGGATGAGCGACACGTAGATGAGGCCGCAGGAGGGGCACCTCACGTGCCGGAACCCGCCCTTTATGAACAGCCCCGGCCCCGGGGCCTCCGAGCACACCGGGCAGGACCTGGGACGCACCAGATCGGGACGGATGAGCCCGGTTTCGGGGTCCACGAACTCCGAGAAGGGGTTTTTGGCCGCCTTGTCCCTTCCGGTCTCCCTGTTGAACTTCGCGGTCCCGTACACCAGGGCGCCGTCGAAGGCGTTCTTGCGCTCCAGTCGGGCTCTCTTGTCTTTCAGCCAGTCCTGCGCGGGGCTCATGTGCTCCTCCGGCTAAAGCGCCCGCAGGCGGGCGTCGAAGGCGTGAGGCCAGGGGGGCGGCGGCACGCCGCCTGGCGGAAGGGATGAGGTCCGGAGCCTCGGGGGGGGGCGTCCCGCCTCGGGGCGGGTCCGGCCCGCTCCCGGACGTCCTGTGCCGGGAAGGCCAGTGGCGGGGAAGGCAGCGGGCGGCTCCGGGGGGCGGAGGGCACGGGGGCGCGGCAGGTCCCCGGGCTCCGGTCCGGGCCGGTCACGCGGGGGGCGCGGGCCGCAGGGTTCGGGGCCGTTCGGCAGTGGCGAGCTGGAGCGGTCCAGGCGGGTCGGGCTCGGGGGCGGGATCGGGAAGGGACGGGGCCGGGCGGGGGCCGCAAGGCCCATGGCGGCATGATAGCAGAAAAAGGAGCCTTTCAAAAGGACAGTCCGCCGTGCCCGTGCGGTCGTGAGGGCCGGGGAGGGAAGGGGACGGCCGGCGGACGGGCGGTTTGCGGGGAGCGGTTCGGCGGCAGGGCGCCCGGGCTCCCGGTTTCCGGTAAATGGCGGTCCTGGCCCCTGAGGCCCCTGAATCCGAAGTCGCGGAACGCCGGGACGGGAGGGAGCGGGACCCCCGGGAGCGGGAGTTCGGCCCCGCGGAGGGGGGAAACGCTTTGGAGGGAGGTCAGCCCTGGGGAAGGATGTGGGCCTCGGGGGCTGGCGGGAAGCCTCGGGCGGGGATCGGAAGCCGGCCCTGCGGCGGCGTCGCGTCATATAATAATGTTGCGGCCCGTGTGTCGGGCGGGCGTCCGGCGCCTGACCGGGGCAGGCGGGTGGCGGGACGTCGACGTGTCCGCGCCCGGCGGGGGAAAGGTCTCCCGCCCCGGAGCCGGGAGCTCCCGCTCCCCCCGGCAGGAGGAGCGGGGGCAGGCGCGGGGCTCGGGACCGGAACCCCGCTCCCGGCAGGAGCGGGGCCAGCGGGCCGCGCCGATCCGGTGCGGGCAGGGCATCCCCTCTACTCCAAGTCCACTATCCTGCGCTTGGCCCAGATCTCCGCCGCCAGCGAGTAGGTCCTGCCGCCGTCCGAGGTCTGGTTCACGGTGACCTGGAAGCCGTCCTGGGTTATGTTGTAGAAGATCCAGGTGACGATGAGCTGGCCGTCCTGATAGGACTCGTAGATGTTGCCGTCCTGGTTCTTGGATGCGGCGAACGGGAAGATCTTACCTGCCTGGAGGTGCACCCCCTCCCAGAACCCGGTCTCCCTGTTGAAGGTCCTCATGGTGGAGGCCCTGACTGGAGCGTCCTTGCCCGGGGACTCCCAGAGGTAGGGGATGGCCAGGATGTCCTGAACGGCCTCCCCGCCGTTAATCCAGGTGAAGTTCCACTCCCCCTGGACAATCCTCTCCTGGGGGGTGCCGGTTCCGGTTATCCATGCCGCGTCCCATTCTCCCGCGAAAATGCCGTACCAGTTGTCCTCTTCCTTCAGGGTCGCCGAGGGCCGGTCGAACATGAGGGAGGCGGCGAAATAGTTTCTGCGGTCCGTCCTCTTCGCCCTCTGCTCCCGGGTCATGCTGCGCTCCTCCTCCGTCTCGGGGCCGTTGGGATCCTGTCCCCCCGGCCTGGTGCGCGAGCGCGACTTCCAGGTGTCGTAGCCCTTTTTCGCGGACTGGATTTCCTGGGCCTTGTCCTCGGCCTCCCACATCTCCCGGACCGGAGGGTCCGCGCAGTGCTCTAGACCCACCCTGGCGCGGGTAATGAGATCCAGATCGTCCAGGACCCCGCTGGTCAGAAGCCACGTGATGACCGGTATGACCACGACCACCGACACGACCAGCGGCTTGAATCCGCGCCGCTGCCATATGCTGGTCTCCTTTTCCGGCTTCTCGCCGGTCCTGAGGTTGGTGCCGCAGGCGGGGCAGTTCTCCGCGGGCAGCCTCACGCTCTGTCCGCAGACGGGGCAGCTGATGGATGCCCCCCCCGCTTCCTGCTTATTGTCTGTGGCTCTGGCCATGCTTCCTCCGGCGCCGGCGGCCTGGCGCTGCGGGACGCCTCCGGGAACCTGTGCCTGAACCGCGACGGCTGGGCAGGCATGGGGCCGCAGGGGGCTCAAGCTCTTCATGCGGGGCGTCCCGATCCGCAAACGGCCCGGCCTGGCGGTCCGGCCGCTGGGGATTCGGGCGGGGTTCCGGTCTTTCCGCCTCGGACTGGCGCGGAAGGGGGGATAGCGAGGGCATGGCCGGACTTGCGGCGGCGGGCTATCCCGGCGGGGCCGGACTTGCGGCGGCGGGCTATCCCGGCGGGGCCGGACGTGCGGCGGAGGGGGCTCCCGGCGGGACCGGACGTGCGGCCGCAGTGTGTCCCGGCTGGCGGCGCGAGCTTTGTGCGGAAGGAACGCGGAAGGGCCGGGCCGCGGAAACTGCGGCGCGGGGGATGTCCGGAGGCTGGGAGCTCCCGCCGGCGGCGGGCAGGCGGGATGCCGGGGGACCGGCCACGGAGGGGTTCCCCTTCCCCGCCCTTCAGAAGGCCGGGACGCCTGACTGCGGCGGGGAGAAAGAGGCGGGCGGTCGTCCGCACGGCGGGCGGACGACCGGGACATGGGCTCGGGCAGGGACAGGGCGGGGAGCCGGAAGCCGCGTCGGGACCGGCAGTTCCGCAGGGGCAGGCTGTCGCCCGCTTTCCGTGCCGCCCGGCGGGAAGCCGGGTCGAATCTGGAAGCGTTCGCCCGTGTAGGATAACAATTTAGCGATTTGGATGCAATTCAATTTAAGAAACGTCCTCCGTATTCCGCAATGCCGCATATGCCCCGTCCCTTGCGTCCTGGGCACAACGCCGCCGGACGGGAACCCCAGCGCGAGGTCGGCCGTGAGGCTCACATGCGGCCCGCTCCGCGCGGTTTCCCGCAAGATGTATGGCCCGGAGCTTCCGGACTCTCCGGTTCCCCGCCAAAGAGACGTGGCGCGGGCGGGCTAGGGCCCGGGACGCGTCCTCCGGAAAAATTTTCCTGCGGCAGGCGGCGTTCAAAGGCCGCAAGGACAGTCGGGCAGTCCGCATCCTGCGGTTTCCGCCGGTTCTGGTTCCCGCTGCCGCCGCGCCTTGGCTTTTTCCCGCTTCCCGCATCGATCCAGGTTCCCGAGCCCTCCGGTTTTCATTTCCCGGCTTACTGTTGCGATACCGGTTCACGCGCCCTGCGGTTTTATTTTCCTGTTTGCCGCGCCGATCCCGGTTCCCGCGGCCGTATGGCTTTCCGGCTTCGCCGCTTGCCGCGTTTTCGGCCATTAGCCGCATATCCCGCGCTACTCCGCATGCCGGCGGTCTTTCTGAAAGATCGTCTTTGGGAAAAGAATCGTTTGTCTCCCGTACTGGCCGTACGGACGGGCTTTCCGGCCGTTTGGGAACCTGGAGCACCGTGCGCCCGTCCGTCCGGGATCCCGCGCGGGCCGCCCGCTTGGGGCTCCCGGGGGCGTATTTTACCGGACCTTCCGGAAATTTTGCCCGTCCCTGCCTCAAGGCTTGATCGCGCGGAACTGTGCTAACATTGTTCCCGAGGCCTACCCTACCGGTGGGACGCGGCCTCCGGGGCGCCAGGCCCCGGAAAAGTTCCCCCCCCGCCTGCCCGGCTTGTTCCCGCAGGCGGCGGGACATGGCGGGAGGTGCATTATGACGTCTAGGCCCACAAGCGATTCGGAGATCCTCGGGCGGACCCTTGACGCCCTCCTGGACGAGGCGGCCGGGCTGTGCCCGGACGGGGACGAGGGGGCGGACGGGGCGGCCAGACGCAGGGCGCGGGCATCGATGACGCTTCTCAGGGCGCGGGACGCCTATGAGAGGCTCGACGCCGCAGGGCCCAGGGAAGGGGACAAGGAGGAGCGGGACTTCATAAAGAGGGGGGCAAGGCTCGTCGCCGCGAACGCGCGCTGCGGCTTCACCGCCGAGGCGGACACCCTCTACTCGGCCCTCCTGGCCCGGTGCGAGGCCTTCAAGCGCGGGGAACCCAGGCTCCCCCCGGTGGAGCTGTACCGGGCGCTGGCCCTGACCCGCGCCGCGAGGCGGCTCTCCGCCGCCTTCCAGCGACAGGGTCTGCCGGAGGACGCGGACCGGATCTACTTTTCCATGGAGCTCCTCGCCCACGGCGAGGGGGCGCTGGCCGAGATAGCCTACTGCGCCTCGTACCTGGTCCTGGAGGCGGTCCAGGCCCAGGACCGGGAGAGGTCGCTCGGGATATTCTCGCTCCTGAAGAGGATAGCCGTCCCGCCCCCCAAGAGGCCGGGACACGGCCGGGCCAGGCTCACCCTCGTGGACGGGGACGGCGGCCTCCCCCCGGACGGTGAGGACGGCCCGGACGGGACCTCCGCCGGGGCCGGGAGCGGGGCCGGAACCCGGTCCGGAAACGCCGGGCGGGACGGCCCGGCCCCCCCTGCGGGAATCTCCCTCGCCCCGGACATGGCGGTTGGCGCGGAGGACGCGGCAGAGGGCGGCGCCCCCGGCCCCCGGGCCTGCGGCGCCGACTCCGGGGCGGACGGGGTGGCGGTCTCCGGCGCGGAGATGACGGACCCGGAGGCGGTCCCTGGCGGGACGGCCGCTCCCGCGGACGTGCCGGACCCGGAGGGGGCCACCGCCCGTGAGGGCGGCGGCCCGGGCGCGGACGCGGCTTCCGGGGACGCGTGGTTCCGGTACCTCTGCGCCGATCCCCACCTCGACGTGGACACCGGGGAGGACGGCGGCCCAGCCGGGACGGGGAAGGAAGGCGGCCCGTCCGGGGACGGGGGCGCCCCGGTGGCGGGAAACGGGGACGGCTCCGCCGCGCCGGGGGGAGCGCAGTGCCCCTCCATCAGGCTGGCGTCCCCTCAGGGAACTCCGGGCGGGGAACCCGGCATGGGCGCGGATGGTTCCGGCCCATCCGGCGCCGGCGGCGCTCCGGAATCTTCCGCCGTCTACGGCGGCCCGGGGACTTCCGGCGCCTCCCCCTCCGCGGGCGCGTCCGCCGGGGACGGCCCCGCGGCGGCCGGGAGAGGGCCGGGGAACGGCAGGGGAGAGTCGGCCGGGCGGGGCAGGGGATGCCCTGAGAAGACCCGCTCGCCGCTCCTGACCCTCGTCGCCGCCCTGGGGGGGCCCGGGGACGGGCCCGACTTCCCCGAGGGGGAGGGCGACGGGGAGAGGGGGACCCATCCCGGCGAGGAGTTCTGGCTGGTGGAGGCCCAGACCGCCGTGAACCTCATCTCCGGGTACGCCTTCGCGGGCGATCCGGGGGAGGCCAGGGAGGTCTACGACTCCCTGGAGGCCCTTCCGGACTCCTCGGCCATGAACGCCTACCGCGCCATAGCCGCAGTCAACATGATCTGCTCCTACGGCTCCAGCCGCCGCTTTGCGGAGGCCGCGGAGGTGTGGAGGTCCATGGACGCCCTGGGCGAGGGGCCCGAGTTCACGTCTGCCAGGGCCAAGGCCGCGGTGAACCTGGTGAACCACTACGGCGACGCGGGCAGGATCGATGATGCGCTCGCCGTCTTCGCGTCCATGGACGCCCTGGGCGACGACCCCGCCACGGACGTCAAGAGGGCCGAGGCGCTCTCCATACTGGTCTACGCCTGCGGGGACCGGGGCCGCTTCGAGGAGGCCAAGGAGCTCTTCGGAAGGCTCGGGGCCAGCTACGGGGACGGACCCGAGGTGAACCGCATCCGGGCCCAGGCGGCCATCAACCTCATCTGCGACTCCTGCATCGCCAAGGATCTGGAGGGCGCCAAGGCCATCTTCGAGGGCATGGACGCCTACGGGGACGGGGAGTGGCACGCCGCCAAGAAGGCCAAGGCCCTCTACAACCTGGTGACGGGGCTCACCCGGGCCGGCGACGTCAAGGGCGCGCTCCGCTACTTCAGGACCATGGATTCCCTGGGCTACCCCGAGCGCATAGGCCCCGAGAAGGCCAGGACCAGCTTCCACCTCATGACCGAGCTGGGCCTGCACGGGATGCTGGACGAGGCCTTCGAGGTCTACGACGGCCTGAGGCGGCTGGGGAACGCCGACGGGGCGGCCCTGGAGCGCTCCAAAGCCTGCGTGAACCTGGTCGGGTTCCTGGGCTGCGCGGGCAGGCTGACCGAGGCCAGGGAGCTCTACCGGGAGATGCTCTCGGAGGAGGGGAGGCCCCCGGAGGCGGACGTGAACCTCGCCAAGTGCGCCTTCAACCTCGTGTACGACTTCGGCAAGACGCGGGACTTCGCCTCCGCCGCGGATGTCCTGGCCGGCATGGGCATGCTGGGCGACAGGGACGAGATTGCCGCCGAGCGGGCGCTCGCCGGATACCGGCTGATCCTCTTTCTCGTGGAGGACGGCAGGTCCTCCGAGGCCCTCGCGGTGCTGGAGGGCATGGAGAGCCTCGGCTCCTCAGAGAAGGTGCTGCTCGGCCGCGCCAGGGGAACGGTGGCCCTGGTCCAGGAGCTGGGGGCCGCCGGCCGGATCGGGGAGGCGAAGTCGCTCTACGGCGCCATGCGCGCCTTCGGGGGGGGCAGGCGCATGAGGGCCGAGAGGGCCCGGGCGGGCTTCAGGCTGTGCTCGGCGGCGCTCAAGTGTGGCGATCCGGAGACGGCCGAGGCCGCCTTCGCCTCCATGAAGCTCCTGGGCGACGACGACGATACGGTCCTGACCGAGATCGGCCGCGCCTGCGTGAACATGGCCAGCCACTACTGCTCCCGGCAGGAGCTGGACGACGCGAGGAGGGTGGTCTCCGAGGCGAGGGGGCTCCCGGACCGCGGGGTGATACCCGTCCTGAAGGGCAAGGCCGCCTTCAACCTGGTCACGGAGCTTTCCCGGGCCGGGCTCATGGACGAGGCGAGGGAGCTGTGGCTGGACGGGGGCCTCTTTCCCCCCGCCGAGGAGCTCCTGGTCCCCAGGGCCCGCCTTGGCGTCGTGCTTGTCCGGAACCTCGCGGCCTCGGGCCGCTTCGTCGAGGCCGGGGAGCTGCTCCGGGCCATGGACGCCCTGGGCTCCTCCCGCGCGGTCGAGAGCCTGAGGGAGACCGCCCTGTTCGAGCTGGATCTCGCCCGGGGCGCCAGGAGGGAACACCCCTTCCTCACCGGACTCGTGAAGAGCCTGAACCGTCCGGAGTAGGGTTCCCGCCGGAGGCTCCCCGGCATGCGGGGGGCTTGAGGGCGCATCGGGCAGGATCCTGCCCCCCCGCGCCGGCCGGCGCCTGCTTCCGGTTTCCGAGAAGACGGCCCGGTCCCGCTTTTCTGAGGAGCGGGGCCGGGCCGTCGCGTTCCGTGCGGGAGCGGGGCTTCCCCGCCCGAGCGGCCGGAGCCGGCTCCGGGAGAAGGCCGGGAGGGGATTAGTTTCGGCCGGGTGCCGGGGAGGGGATTCTCTTCGGGCGCGGTCGGGAATGGGATTCGCCTCTAAGGGCCGGGGAGGGGATTCGCTTCTGACGGGGACGTGGAGGTTTTTTTCAGGCGGGGCCGTGGAGGGGATTCGCTTCGGGCGGGGCGCGGAGGCGATTCTTTTCGGGCGCGACCTCGGAGGGGATTCTTTTCGGGCGCGATCGTGGAGGGGATTCGCTTCGGGCGGGGCTCTGGAGATCAGACGGCCCGTGGCGGCCCGGCTGCCGGATCAGGATGCCGCAAGCTGTCCGGTACGGATTCCGGGTGGGCAACGCTCTCCGGGCGGAACCCGTCGGGCACCAGCGGCAGGAAAACCTGTGCGCTGTACCCCGGCCGGCCGTGGGTGATCATGAAACTTGCGTTTTTGAACGTCGTTTTGCGATAGTAGGGCGCGAAAGAATTCGGGGCGGCATCAGAAATTAGACGTAATTTAAGCAGAAAGGTTGTAAAAAAAATAATAATAAGCGATAAAGAGCAATAATAGGCCGATATTCGGCCAAAACCAGTTTTAAAGCAGGTTGACAGCTTCCTTGCGCTATGGTACATAATCCGTCAGGAAACACCATTAATCTTGCGGTTTTGACTGCCATTCGTTTTGGGCCGGGAATCCCGACCCGTTTTCGGTCCGGGCCGGAAAGGCGGCCCTTCCCGAATTTCCATGCCGGCCGCCCTTTTCCGGGGCGCTGCGGGCTTTTCGCGTTCCTTTTTTTCCCGTCCCGATGCGCCGCCGCCCCGGTCAGGCCCTTTCGGGACTTTCCATGCCCTTTCCGCAGCCCGGAGCCGGCGGCCTCTTCCGGAGGCGCCGGATCTCCGTCCCAGGCTCGAATCCGATCCGCCCGTCCGTTCCTTCAAGGCTCCCGCGAGCCCGCCGGACACGCGATGCGGGTCCACCGACGGCCAGCCTCCCGGCTGGCCGGGCACCAACGCCTCCTGCACCCCCGTACCGCCTTCCCCATGGGACTGGACCCGAGGACCTCCCCTGCCCCAGTCCTGATCGCCTCACCTTCGGAATTCACCGCCCTTCCAGGCCTCCCGCCCCCCGCCGGACGGCGTCCCGCCGCCGGCGCCTGGAGCGCGAGGCGGTTCCGGCCTGCCGCCGGCCCCTCCGGTCGGCTTCGGGCCAGAGTGAGGCGCCGGAGCGATCTCCGCGCGCGGAACCGTGCCCATGAAAAAAGAGATCCTCGTCGTGGACGACAACCTGTCGAGCCTGAAGCAGATATCGCAGTTCCTGACCGGGCGCTACGAGTTCTCGCTCATGCGCTCCGGGGAGGACGCCATCCGGCACTGCCTCATGGGCGAGCGCCCGGAGCTGGTGCTGCTGGACGTCGACATGCCGCACATGAACGGTTTCGAGACCCTGAGCAGGCTGAGGTCCATCACCGGCATGGAGCACGTGCCAGTCCTCTTCCTCTCGGCGTTCGTGGACTCCCAGACGGAGATAATGGCCCTCGAGTCCGGGGCCAGGGACTTCATAACCAAGCCGGTCGACGAGGCCATACTCCTCCACCGCATAGAGCTCCACCTGCAGCTGGGCCAGTTCGAGAACGACCTGGAGAAGACCCGCAAGGATCTGGAGAACAACATCGTGCTCTCGTTTGCCGATCTGGTCGAGAGCAAGGACTCCAACACCGGCGGCCACGTGCTCAGGACCAGCCACTACCTGGACCTGATGGGGAAGGCCATCCTGAACCAGAAGCTCTTCGCGGACGACGTAGACTCCGAGAGCCTCGAACTGATGGTGAAGGCCACGCCCTTCCACGACATCGGGAAGATTGGCATCTCGGACGTGATACTGCTGAAGCCGGGGCCGCTCACGCCGGAGGAGTACGAGGAGGTGAAGAAGCACACCATCCTCGGCGCCAACTTCCTGAGGAACGTCCACCGCCGGCTGCCCGGGGAGAGCTACCTGGAGTACGCCGCCCAGATGGCCGAGGGCCACCACGAGCGCTGGGACGGCCAAGGCTACCCCTACGGGCTCTCGCGCTTCGAGATACCCTTCTGCTGCAGGCTCATGGCCGTCGTGAACGTCTACGACGCCTGCCTGACACCCCGCATCTACCGCGAGCCCCTTGGACACCAGGAGGCGCACTCGGTCATCATGGCGGGGCGGGGATCCCAGTTCGACCCGGCCGTGGTGGACGTCTACGAGTCCATGAGCGGCATCTTCCAGGCTTTCAACGTCGTTCAGACCAGGCTCCCGCTGGCCACCAAGAGGCTTTTCGCGCACTCATGAAGGAAATCCTCGTAGTTGACGACAACGATGCCGTCCTCAGGCAGATAGCGAGCTTCCTGGGAGGGGTCTACGACTACTCCCTGGTGCGCTCGGGCGCCGCCGCCGTGAGCTACTGCTCCAGGGAGCGCCCCGATCTGGTCCTGCTGGACATAGAGATGCCGGGCATGGACGGCTTCGAGACGCTGAGGCTCCTGAGGCTCAACCCGGACTTCCAGAAGATCCCGGTCATCTTCCTCACCTCCAAGCACGACAGGGAGACCGAGGTGAGATGCCTGAAATGCGGGGCCCGCGACTTCATCCGCAAGCCGGCCGAGAAGAGCATCCTCCTGCACCGGCTGGATCTCCACGTGGCCATAAGCTCCTACCAGTCGCACCTCTCGGACTCCGTGGCCCTCATGAGCAACATCCTGGGGGTTGCCGTGGCGGAGCTCATCGAGTGCCGCGACGAGAACACCGGGGGCCACGTCATACGGACCAGCCGCTACGTGGAGCTCCTGGCCAAGGATCTCCTCGCGAACGGCCGCTACGAGTGCGAGCTGAACGACGAGAGCATGGAGATGATGGTCCGGGCGGCCCCCCTCCACGACATAGGCAAGATCTCCATAAGCGACAAGATACTCCTGAAGCCCGGCCGGCTCTCCGACGAGGAGTTCGGAATCATGAAGGGGCATGCGGCCATCGGCGCGAGCATTCTGAAGCACATGCATGCCCGCACCCCCACCCAGGACTATCTCAAGTTCGCCTCCATGATAGCCGCCTCCCATCACGAGCGCTTCGACGGCAAGGGCTACCCCTACGGCCTCCAGAAGGAGCAGATTCCCCTCTGCGGGCGCATCATGGCCGTGGCGGACGTCTACGACGCGCTGGTGGAGGACCGGATCTACCGCCCCGCCATGCCCCACGACCAGGCCTGCACCATCATCCTGGAGGGGGAGGGCACGCAGTTCGATCCCGGCATCCTGGACTCCTTCTCACGCTGCCACCAGGACTTCGCGGGCATCGTGAAGTCCCACAAGGAGTCTAAGGACCGCGCCGGGGTCCGGGCGGGGGCTGCCGAGGTCTCCTGCGCCGCCTCGTCCGGGGCCATGGACGGGTAGTCGGCCGGAAGCGCCGGGCCCCGTCCGGACCGGCAGGGCCGGCCCCGCCGCCCGATTTCCGCGGTCCCCGGCCTCCGGGCCGTCCCGGTCCCGCGCTTTCATGATTTTCCGGACATGAGGCTTTCCCGACTTTTGGACTTCCGGTTTTCCTGCTCTTCAGCCATTGATTGCCTTATGAATTCCTCGTTTCAGATGTTTTTTCCTTTCTTGTCTTCAGAACCTCTTGATTTCATGAAATTCGATTTTTATTGTCCGTTTCAGTTACGGATTTCATGGTGTCATATCTGCCAATGCCTTAGTTGCCATTGCTTTTTCGGTATCATGCTATGGATGTCCTGATGTATCATGGCTTTTCGTCATATCTTTCAGACATTCGTTTCGGTTTAGCGATTTCCGTTTTTTTTACCGTCCTGGCCTTCGGCGCTTGCCGCTTTCATGCATTCCGTCATTTTCTGCCTCATTACCTGCGGCCTTACGCGCATTCCTTCATTTCCAGCCTGAGATCGTACGGCATTACGCGCATTACTTCATTTTCAGCCTGAGATCGTACGGTCTTACGCGCATTACTTCATTTCCAGCCTGAGATAGTACGCCCTTACGCCCCTTTCTTCATTCCGGTCCGAGAACGTCCGGCATTACGCGCCTTTCTTCTTTCCGGCCTGAGAGCGGACGGCCTTGTGCGCCTCCTTCTTTCCGGCCCGAGAGCGTCCGGCCTTGTGCGCCTTCCTCCATTTCCGGCCTGAGAATTCTCCGCCTGCCTGCATTCCTGCATTTCCGGACTGAGAACCTGCGGCCTGCCCCGCTTCCGGGCCGTTCCTGACCGAACGGGCGGGAGCCCCTGAGCCGGAAGGCCCGCCGCGGGCACTCCGGACCGTATCCAGGTGCCGTCTGCAGGCCCGGCCGCCGGTCAGCGTTCGATCAAGCCTGTTCACGGCGGCTTCCGCCGTCCGGGGCCTGCCGGGTCTTCCCGGCGCGGCCCTCCCTATCCGCCAAGTCCCCCCTGGGCCCACGGGGCCCGCAGTCCCGCCGGAGCGTCCTGCCCTTACCGGCGGCCCGTGCCGCCGTCCGGAAACCAGCCGCGCCGTCCCGTCCTTTCGGACGCGCGCGGTCCTGCCCCCGCCCTTCCTGGTGCCCGGCACGTCCGGGCGTCCCCCCGCACATGAGCTGAGCTTCCGATTTCCGGGACCGGGGCCCGGCGTTTCACGCGGACCGCTTCCCCCGCCTGAGCGGCCCGACCGACCCGAGGAGTTACAAAGCCATGATGGAGAACATATTCCTTGCGGCCTCGAAGCACAGCGAGTTCACCTGGGAATCGCTGGGCGACGTGAAGGAGGGCAGGGGCGATCTGGGCGAGGACATGCCTGTCCTGGTCTACAGGCTCATGCAGTACACCATGCTCTCGGTCCTGACGAAGGACATGGGCGAGGAGAAGGCCAACGGCTATTTCAGGGAGGCGGGCAGGCTCGCGGGCACGGAGTTCGCCAAGAACGTCCTGAACCTTGACGTGCCCCTGAACGACTTCATTTCCCAGCTCCAGCACAAGCTGAGGGAGTTCAAGGTCTGCATCTTCCGCCTTGAGGACCTGGACGTGGCGAGCGGGGCGCTGACCGTCACGGCCGCCCAGGACCTGGACTGCAGCGGCATCCCGGTGACCAACGAGACCGTGTGCTGCTACGACGAGGGCTTCATCTCGGGGATACTCACCGCCTTCATGAAGCGGGAGTACGATGTCCGCGAGGTGGACTGCTGGGCGAACGGGGACCGGATCTGCCGGTTCAGGGGCGGCCCCAAGTAGCCGGGGCCGCTTCGCCCGCGCGGGCCGGGGGGCCTGAACCCGGCCCGCCGGACCGGGCGCCTCCGGCCGCGCCCCTTCCCTCCGGCGCTCCTGCCCCGGCAGGCGGACGTTTCCGCGGTCCCCGTTTTGTTTTCCGGCCGGGTCCGGACATCGTCCGGGGATTCGCGCCTCCTTCCCCGTCCGGCCGGGCCGGCCGGATTCCCGTCGGGGTCCCGCTTCCGCGTGACTCCCCAGCCTTTTCCCCCGCGCCTTCCCGCTTTCCGGCCTCCGGGCTTCCGGCCGGGGGACGGCTCCGGCTTCCGGGGCACCGCGGCATGGCCACGGGACTGCGCCGGTTTCGGGAGTTCCGCGGAACTGCCCGTGCCGTTGCGGTTGACCGCCGCTTTTGTGCCGGATAGAATGCTTCCGCGTCCGGAAATGAGCCCGGAAGGGCAGTTTCCCGGACGTTCCGGGACGGTCGTGCCGGGCCGTCCCGACCGCCATGGCAGGAGTTTTCCGGCGTACTCCCCTGCCCCTTCAGCCGAACACCCCCACCCCGGCTCCTCCGGGCCAGTTTTGGAAACGTTCCATGGCAAGCGAAGACGGAAAAGACCGCGCAGGACCGGCGGGCAGGGGCCCCGTTCCCGGAGACGGATGCGCTCCGGGCGGGGAAGGCGCGGCCTTGGGGGACGGGCGCGAGGACGCGGTGAGCCTCCTCTTCGAGTACCTCCGGGACGTCATCTACAACCCGCACAGGGCGAGGCTCGACCCCAACAGCCTGGCCGGAACCGAGCGCAACCTCGGGCTGGGCATCATGTTCCTGGCGGAGTGCATCAGCGAGACGAGGGCCTTCGCCTCCGCCCTCTCCAAGGGGGATCTGGGGGCGCCCATGCCGAGCGCCGGAAACGAGATAGCCGCGCCGCTCAAGACCCTCTACTCGTCCATGAAGCACCTGACCTGGCAGGCCCAGCAGATAGCCGCGGGCGACTACTCCCAGCACGTGGACTTCATGGGGGAGTTCGCGGACAGCTTCAACTCCATGATCCGGCAGCTGAACCAGCGCAACCGCGAGCTGGTGATGAGCAAGGTGACCGCCGAGGCGGCCTCGCGGGCCAAGAGCACTTTCCTGGCTACGGTCTCCCACGAGATGAGGACGCCGCTGAACGCCATCCTGGGGCTCTCGGCGCTGGAGCTCCAGCGCGAGAACCTGCCCACCCTCTCCAAGCTCAACCTCGAGAAGATCTGGAACGCCGGATCGTCCCTCCTGAGGATAGTGAACGACATCCTGGACATAGCCCGCGCGGAGGCGGGAAACTTCGAGATAGTGCCGGTGGACTACAGCATAGTCGATCTGGTGAACGACATAGTGCAGATAAACATTGTCCGCGCCGGCACCAAGCCCATAACCTTCGAGCTCATCGTGGACGAGACCATACCCTCGCGCCTCTCCGGCGACAGCCTGAGGGTGAAGCAGATACTGAACAACATCCTCTCCAACGCATTCAAGTACACCGAGAGGGGCAAGGTGCGCTTCCAGGTGGGCTGGGTGCCCACCGGCGGCGGGGCCGGGGCTGACATGACCTTCACGGTGACCGACACCGGGATCGGCATCAAGCCCGAGGACATGGGAAAGCTCTTCACCGAGCACAGCCAGATAAACTCCGAGGCCAACCGCTACGTGGAGGGCACGGGCCTGGGGCTGTCCATCACCAAGTACCTGGTGGATCTGATGGGTGGCTCCATCCTGGTCGAGAGCGAGTACGGGGCGGGCTCCGAGTTCAGGGCGGTTCTCCCCCAGCGGATCATCCACGGGGCGCCCATCGGCAGGAAGGCCGCGGAGGATCTCGCGAGCTTCCGGACCATGGTCAAGGGCATGAGCGTCGAGGGCAACCTCGTGCGCGTCCGCATGCCCTACGGGCACGTCCTTCTGGTGGACGACGTGCCGACCAACCTGGACGTGGCCGAGGGCCTCCTGTCCCCCTACGGGCTGAAGGTCTCCACGGCCTCCAGCGGCCGCGAGGCGGTGGACCTGGTGGCCGCCGTCCGGGACGACTCCCCGCCTTCGGAACGCTACGATCTCATTCTCATGGACCACATGATGCCGGGCATGGACGGGGTGGAGGCCGTGAGGAACATAAGGACGCTTCCCACGGACTACGCCCGCAGCGTCCCGGTCATAGCCTTCACGGCGAGCGCCGCGCCGGGCACGGACAGGATGTTCATCGACAACGGCTTCAGCTCCTTCATCGCCAAGCCGATAGACATCCTGGAACTGGACGCCGCCCTGAACCGCTTCGTGCGCCGGGACGCCCCCCCCGAGGCCCCGGACGCCGGGGAGCAGGACGGCTTGGAGGACAGGGGCGAGGACGCCGCCACGGGCTCCGGGGGTTCCTCCGGGGACGGCGATCTTTCGCTCGCGGAACTGAACGTCGAGGGGCTCGACGTGGAGACCGGCATCGGGCGCTACGGCAAGGAGGAGAAGTACATAAAGGTGCTCAAGTCCTACATCCTCCACACGCCGAAGCTCCTTGAGACACTGAAGGCCTCAGCCAGATCGTCTTTGAGCGACTACGCCATATCCGTCCACGGGCTCAAGGGATCCAGCTACGGCATCTCCGCCAACGCCGTGGGCGACGTGGCGGCCAGGCTGGAGGCCATGGCCAAGGAGGGCAATACCGAGAGCTTCGCGGACAGCCACCTGCTCCTGATGGAGAAGGCCGACAAGCTCATAAGGGACATCGCCGCCGCCGTGAACCGCGTGGAGGCCAGCCGCCGCACCGAGTCCAAGGAGAGGCGCCCCGAGCCCGACCGGGAGATCCTCGCCAAGCTCCTGGACGCCGCGAGGCGGGGGAAGACCTCGGTCATGGAGGATCTGACGTCCAGGCTGGAGGAGTTCGACTACGACAGGCAGGCGGATCTCGTGGTCTTCGTGCGCTCCAAGCTGGACGACTTCGACTACCAGCTCGTGGTGGACAAGCTCTCGGCCATCCTGGAGTGAACCTCCATGCCGGGGCGCTTCCGGCTTCCCCCCCGCTCCGCGGACGCCCGTCCGGGCTTCACCCCCAAGCAGTTCGCGGCCGTGTCCCCCGGGCTTCGGGACTGGCTCTGCCGGGCTTCCGGGGCGCCTCGCCCGGCCTTTCCGGCTCCCCGCTCCCGTGACCCGGATTCCGTCTCCTATGGCTTTTCTGACCAGAAACTGTTAAGCTCTCTCACTTGCGGCCTTTCGGCTTTCCTACCCTGCGGCTCCCGCGCCTCCCCTCCCGCCCGGACAAGAACTCTCCGGGCAAGCCTCCGGCCGGGTCGCGCCGCCCCGGACCGCGGCCTAATGCCCTGCTGGTTCCGGGCTTCCGGGGCTTCCCGGCCCCTCCAAGGATCCCCCCCTGCCAGTGACCGAGCCAGACCCCAGCACCAGGCCGCCGGAAGGCGGAGCCGGAACGGCCGGAGCGGAGGCCCGGCGGCCGTCGCGCCGCACGGCCCTGCTCCCGGCCGCCCTGGCGGCTGTTGCCATCGCGGCCCTGGCCGCGATAGTCGTTTTCGCTTCGCGGGGGGGCACTCCCACGCCCGGGGCCGGTGCCCAGACGGGTTCCGGCAGGTCTGACACCGGCGCGGCGCCCGGGGGGACGGAAGTCCGGGCGGATTCCGGGGCGCTTCAGGACTCGCCGGAGACGTCCGGGACGCCGGGGGATTCCCGGGACGCGGACGGTCCTCCGGACGTCCGGGAGACGGCCGATGCCCCAGCGGACGTCCAGGAGACCGAACAGGTCCGGTTCTTCAACGAGATGGCCGTCCTGGCCAGGGAAGCCTGCAGTCCCGCGCCTCCGGCTCCGCCCGGTGCTGGAGGCTCCGGAGCGGCCCGCGGCACCTCCCCGGCCCAGCCGGGCGGCAGGGCCTCCGCCCAGGGCGACGACCAGCTATCGGCCCAGGCCGACAGCCGGGACTACGGCGATCTGGTCCACCAGTACAATCCCCCGGACATCCCGCCCTTCTTCATCAAGATCTGGCAGAGCAACTACAAGCTGGTGAAGAGCGGCAGCGAAAATCTCTTCTGCTACGAGTTCACGCTGGACACCAGGGGATCGTCCGTTGGGAAGCTCGACGACATCAAAATCCGCACGGACCACGGCTACGCCCTGATAGACGGGGTCATGAACGATTCGGAGGAGGAAGGCTTCAAGACGGCGTGGCTCGCGACCTACGAGAACAACATCGAGTATTTCGTGATAGAGAGCGTCAACGCCACCTGGCGGAACCTCCCGGACAAGGACGTGTCCGAATACCTGTTCATGAAGGAGGACATCCAGCCGAGACCGCTCCTCACGCCCACGGACTCCCCCGACATCATAAACGCCATCAAGAAATTCGAGATCCCCAAGCTCCTCATAAACGGCCTCGTGGAGTTCGGCGCCCTGGGAAAGTCCCTGGATCTGCCCCGCACCTACTTTTCCGACTTCGTTGACGCGGCGGTGGAGTACTACGATCAGCAGAACATCAACCTCATGATGTTTCACGGGGCGCGTCTCGTGGACAGGCCCGTGAACGGACCTTACATCTCCCTCTTCTTCAACGAGGAGGGAGTCGTCGGCTTTTCCGTCATGCACCCCCGCGGGCCGACCATCGACACGGACACCTCGTCCTTCACGTTCAGCTGCAAGATTGTGGTCGATGAGCGCGAGGTCGTCGTGGGGGCCGTTCCCGATACCGACGACGACGACGCGGACGACGTTGCGGACGCGGACGACGACGGAGCGGACGAGGGGGAGGTCGTGATCCGGAGATACGTGAGCTGCATCGAGCCGTCGGTGGAGGTGCCGCGGGCGGAGGCCGAAAGAATCGGGCTGGTCCTGGCCCCCCTGAAGGCCGGGGAGCCCGAGCGCCTCATATCCCTCGAACTGGGCCTCGCTTTGAGATCCCAGCAGATAATGGCCATCGGGCTGCGCCGCTCGTTTTCCCAGTAGTCCGTCCCGTATCGCCGTGAATTCCCGCCTGCGGCTGTCGCCGATGGCTGTTGCCGTGAGAATCGTCATGGATTTCGCGTTTGCATTTGCGGAATCGAAGTCCGGGAGAAGATTCCATGTGAAGATTTCAGGAGAAGATTCCAGGAGAATATTCCAGAAGAGAGGCGGCATCGGCGGTCAACTGTTCATCCGGGTTTATGGAACCGAGCGAATGAAATCGGACGCGGTGAATTTGAAAGCCGACGGAAACTGTAGGCCGGACTCACCGTCCGGTGCAGAGAATCTGTCAGTCTGATTGATGATCCTGCGGGCGGGGACGAGCGGTCTGGCCCCGGGAGAGACTTGGTCGGGCTTCTGGAGGGAGCAGACCTCACCTCCCCATGAACGGATACGACATAAGTTAGCAAATAGTGGCTCAATCAATATCTGGTTATCAACGTGCTAAGATTGATCCACTTTTCGCATCTTTTGTCCTCAAGTGGGGGGGGAGATCATGTTCCCTTCCCCCCTCCGTGAACGGATACTCATCATCGTCCTGACTGAGGCGTTGGCATTCACTGTCGGCATTGCAAAATGTCTGGCGGTTCAGATAAAATTGGAACTTGCGGAGAGAATCTGGATTCAGTCGGGATTCAGCGGCCAGGCCGTCGGAAACATCGGGAAGAGTTCTGGCAGACTCGGTTTTTTAGGGGAAGACCGTTCCGGCGTTTTTAAAGCCCAACGGTAATCCGGGCCGGACGGAGAGCGTTTTCGGTAACACGGCCTCAAAGGGCTCTCGTTGCGGCCTCCGGACTGGGGCCTGGATCATTCCAGCCCGGTCGGGGCGCCTCACAGAACCTGGACCCTAGGCTGGATGAAGACCGCTCGCGGCATGATCCGAGCTTGCTGGCGGGGGCGCGGTCGGGGCAGCTCTCATCGGACCAGAGAACCCTGCATGGGGGGTTATTTCAGGAGCCAACGGTTCTCCTAGACCCGTCCGC
>JAISEQ010000091.1 GCA_031264045.1 Deltaproteobacteria bacterium | reverse complement strand
ACGGGCGCCCAGCCCCTCGAGGTCATTATTTTGCCCTTTCCACGCCGGGCCTCCCCTGCCGTGTCCGACCGGGCGGGCCCGGACGGCGCTCTCCGCCGACGGCCCCCCGCCGCCGCGCGGCCGCCCACGGGACGGCGCCGGGCAACCCCCGGCCCCCCTCCTGCTGGCCCCGACCCCCGCTTCCGGCCCGGGTGGCTCATATTGACAGGCGAAGCCCCCCGGTGTCACTATATAACGTTACGAACCCCACGGAGGACCCGCCATGCCCCCGCTGACCGCGGTCAGAGGCTTCAAGGACATCCTGCCGGACGAGATGACACCCTGGGCCGCCGTCGAGGGAAAGGCCAGGGATCTGGCCAGGCGCTACGGCTTCAGCGAAATCCGCGTGCCTGTGGCGGAGCGAACGGAGCTCTTCGCTAGGGGCATCGGCGAGACGACCGACATAGTCGAAAAGGAGATGTACACCATGGAAGACCGGGGCGGGGGTAAGATAACCCTCCGGCCCGAGGCCACGGCGGGCATCGCGAGGGCGGTCATGGAGCACGGGATCCTGGCCTCCGCCAGGACCGCCAGGCTCTTCTTCATAGGCCCCATGTTCCGCTACGAGAGGCCACAGAAGGGCCGCCTGCGGCAGTTCCACCAGCTCGACTGCGAGATCTTCGGCGATCCCGGCCCCTGGGTGGATGCTGAGGCGATAGATCTCCTCTGGAGGCTCCTCTCCGAGCTGGAGGTCCCGGGACTAACCCTCGCCGTGAACACCCTGGGGTGCCCCGAATGCCGCCCCTCCTACCGCGAGAGCCTGGTCCGCTACCTTGAGGGCGGCAGGGACCGGCTCTGCGAAGACTGCCTGGCCCGTCTCGCCCGCAACCCCCTGCGCGTCCTGGACTGCAAGAACCCCGGCTGCCGGGAGCTCGCGGTCGGGGCGCCCAGGATAACCGATTCGGCCTGCCCCGCCTGCCGGGACCACTTCCGTGGGGTCCTGGACGCCCTGGACTCCCTGGGGATCGCCGCCTCCGTGGACCCGCTCCTGGTCCGCGGCCTCGACTACTACGCCCGCACCGCCTTCGAGGTCCTCGCGGGGGGACTGGGCGCCCAGAACGCCGTCGCGGGCGGCGGCCGCTACGACGGGCTTCTCAAGGCCCTGGGCGGCCCGGATCTGCCGGGTATAGGCTTCGCCGCCGGCCTGGAGCGCATAGCGCTCCTCCTGCCTCCCCAGGCGCCCGCCTCCGGCCCCGACTACTTCCTCGCCCCCCTGTGTCCCGAGGCCCTGGCCCCCCTGTTCCGGCTGGCCGGGACGCTGCGCGCGAAAGGCCTCTCCGTCGCCGCCGACTGGGAACCGGGATCGCTCAAGAGCCGCCTCCGGAAGGCCGACAGGGCCGCAGCGTCGCGCTGCGTCGTTCTCGGCGGGACCGAGCTCGAGGGCGGCTACGCCCTGGTGCGCGACCTGAAGACCGGGGAGCAGATCCGGGCCGGACTGGAGAATCTTGAGCCCCTGGCGGGCGATCCCGGGGCACCCGCCCCCGCCGCCGGCTGAGCCGCCCCGGGGATCCCCCGCGGGCGTTCCGGGCCGGCGGCCCCTCCCGGGGAGCCGGCCCTGACCTCTGACCCTCCGGCCGCCCGGGCCGTCATCCGGGCCTCACCCGGCCCCAAGATTCCGGCCCCTCACCCCTCCCGCGCGGCTTACGGCTCCGCGCGTCGGCCGCCTTCCGGCCGGCACGGCCCCGCCCGCCCCTAAGCGGGCGCGGGCCACCTCGCGGCCCCATCCGGCCGCCCCGGCCCCACAGGGGCCTTCCCATCCGCCGCGCAACGGGCAGGCGCCCGCGAGAAAGGCTCTGGCACTTCATATGCTCGACAACATTTCCGGACTCAGGCGCACCCACCTCTGCGGGGAGATAACCCGCGAGCTCCTGGACCAGGAGGTCGTCCTGATGGGCTGGGTCCAGCACCGCCGGGACCACGGCGGGCTGGTTTTCCTCGATATGCGCGACCGCGCGGGCATGGTCCAGACCGTCTTCAACCCAGAGGAGGACGAGGAGACCCACCGGAGGAGCCACGGCGTGCGTTCCGAGTATGTCCTGGCGCTCAGGGGGAGGGTGCGCCTGCGTCCCCCCGACATGGTGAACCCCCGTCTCCCCACGGGTGACGTCGAGGTGCTCATCCGGGAGCTGAGGGTCCTGAACACGGCGAAGACCCCGCCCTTCGTGGTGGAGGACGAGGCTCAGGTGGGAGAGGCGGTGAGGCTCCGCTACCGCTACCTGGATCTCAGGAGGCCCAGGATACAGGCCCTCTTCATGCTCCGGGACAAGGTGGCCAGGCTCACCCGCGGCTACTTCGCCGACAGGGGGTTCGTGGACGTGGAGACCCCCGCCCTCACCAAGTCCACACCCGAGGGGGCCAGGGACTTCCTGGTGCCCGCGAGGCTCTCGCCGGGGATGTTCTACGCCCTCCCCCAGAGCCCCCAGCTCTTCAAGCAGCTCCTGATGGTGGCCGGCTTCGACCGCTACATCCAGATAGTGAAGTGCTTCCGGGACGAGGATCTGAGGGCCGACCGCCAGCCGGAGTTCACACAGGTGGATCTGGAGATGAGCTTCTGCTCCCAGGAGGAGGTGATGGAGCTCCTGGAAGGCTACGTCGCCCTGCTCTTCCGTGAGATACTGGGCACGGAGCTCACCATCCCCCTGCCCGTGTTGACCTACGACGAGGCCATGCTCCGCTACGGTACGGACCGCCCCGATCTGCGCTATGATCTCCACATCGAGGACGTCTCGGCGATCCTCTCGTCCTCCGGCGCCAGGATCTTCTCGGAGCCCCTCGGCCAGGGAGGATGCGTGAGGGTGCTGAAGGCCCCCGGGGCCGGCCGGAAGCTTTCCAGGAAGAACCTGGACGACCTGGTCGAGCTCGCGATCTCCGCCGGAGCCAAGGGACTCGCCTGGATACGCGTGACCGCCGAGGGTTGGCAGGGGCCCGTGGCGAAGTTCATCTCCGCCGCCGAGCGCGATGGGCTGGCCTCGGCCCTGGACGCCCGCGAGGGGGACATACTCTTCTTCGCGGCCGACCGGAAGGATCTGGCGGCGCCGGTCCTGGGCCGCGTCCGCCAGCAGCTGGCATCGCTCATGGGCCTGGACGGCTCGAAGGAGTGGAGGCTCCTGTGGGTGACGGACTTTCCCCTCTTCGAGTTCAGCCAGGAGGAGAAAAGGCTCGTGGCCATCCACCATCCCTTCACGGCACCCCGGGAGGAGGATCTGGATCTGCTGGAGACCGCCCCGCTGGCAGCCAAATCAGTGGCCTACGACCTGGTCCTGAACGGCAACGAGATAGGCGGGGGATCGCTCAGGATCCACCGCCGGGACGTCCAGGAACGTGTCTTCGCCGCCCTGGGCATAGGACGCGGGGAGGCCCAGGAGAAGTTCGGGTTCCTGCTGGAGGCGCTGAACTTCGGCTGCCCGCCGCACGGCGGCTGCGCCTTCGGGCTCGATCGCCTGGTGGCGCTCCTCGCGGGACAGGACTCCATCCGCGAGGTGATCGCGTTCCCCAAGACCCAGAAGGGCGGCTGCCCCCTGACGGACGCCCCGGGCCCCGTCTCCGCTGCCCAGCTCGCCGAGCTCTCCCTGAAGGGCCCGGCCCCCCGCCCAGCGGCTGGGGACGCCTCCGCCCCCCCGTCCGGGGAGGCGCCCGGCCCTCCTGGCCGCCCCGCCGGGGAGGAGGCCGCGGTTTCCGGAGGGACGCCGGATGCGCGGGGGGCATGACCGCGCCCCGGCTCCGGGCCCCCGCACCCGGCGCCCGGCAGAAACCTTTGAGGGCCGCCCAGCGGCCCGGCCCGGCGCGGCCCCTGCCGCCCGGGCCCGCCTTGAGGGGAGGGGTCGCGACGATCCCTTCCGGGGAGGGACCAGCCTCCCAGGGAGAGCAATGATGGAGGCAAGAGAAGGGCTCTTCAGAGCCGCCCCCGAAGCCCGGCGCTACCAGCTGGGGGACCCCTGCGGGAACCCCCGGCTCTACCGCGACATCTTCCCCTACACGGAAGTGCCACGCATAGCCTTCGACGGCGTCTTCGCCTCGCCCTCGCCCGCCCCGGAGCCCCTCATCACGGACACCACCTTCCGGGACGGCCAGCAGGCCCGACAGCCCTACACGGTCGAGCAGATAACCACGCTCTTCAGGTTCCTGGCCAGGCTCTCCGGGCCGGCCGGGCTGATAAGGAAAAGCGAGTTCTTCCTCTTCAATGCAAGGGACCGCGCCGCGGTGGACGCCTGCCGGAACCTGGGGCTCAAGTTCCCCAAGATCACGGGATGGATCCGGGCGGTCCCGGAGGACCTGAAGCTAGTCAGGGACATGGGCATTGGGGAGACCGGCATCCTCACCTCCATCTCCGACTACCACATCTACCTGAAGCTCGGGATCTCCAGGCGGAAGGCCATGGACAAGTACCTGGGGCTCGTCAAGGAAGCGCTCTCCTTCGGCATATCCCCCAGGTGCCACTTCGAGGACGTGACCAGGGCGGACGTGTACGGCATGGCCGTGCCCTTCGCGCAGCAGCTGAAGCTCCTCTCCGAGGAGTCCGGGATACCCGTGCTGGTGCGCCTCTGCGACACGCTGGGCATGGGGGTCACCTATCCGGGGGCGGCGCTTCCCCGCTCCGTCCCGAGGCTCGTCCGTGCCTTCATAGAGGACGCGGGCCTGGACGGGGCCGATCTGGAGTGGCACGGCCACAACGACTTCCACAAGGGCTTCGCGAACGCCGCGACCGCCTGGCTCTACGGGCTGGGATCCATAAACGCCACCGTCTTCGGCTTCGGGGAAAGGACCGGGAACACCCCCCTAGAGGCCCTCCTGGTCGAGCACGCGGCGCTGAAGGGCCCCACCCCGGGGGTGGATCTGACGGCCATAACCGAGATGGCGGCCTACTTCGAGAGCCACCTGGGGGTGAGGATACCCCCCAACTACCCCCTGGCCGGACGGGACTTCAACGTCACTTCGGCGGGCATACACGCGGACGGCCTCCTCAAGAACGAGGAGATCTACAATATCTTCGACACCCGCAAGATCCTGGGGCGCTCGGCGTCCATCACCATAAACGACAAGTCCGGGGCGGCGGGGCTCACCTACTGGCTGAACGAGCGCCTTCACCTCACCGGTGGCGCCCCGGTGGACAAGCGGAGCGCGCCGGTCGTGAAGATGCACCGGGCCATCCAGAAGGAGTACGAGTCCGGCCGCATAACCAGCATGTCGAACAGGGAGCTCGAGCGCCTGGCCCGGATCTACATGCCCCAGAGCTTCCTCTCCGAGTTCGACCGCCTGAAGCAGAGGGCGAGGGAGCTGGCCGCCGGCCTCGTTGCCGAGATGATATCGAACCCCGCCGTCCGCTCCATGGACCCCGCCCTCCAGGAGCCCGTGATGGAGCGCTGGGTCCAGGAGATCCCCTTCGCCCAGTTCATGTACATCACGGACTCCGACGGCATAAAGACCACGCGCAACGTGGCCAGGGCCGGCGACCGCAAGCTCTACCTGGGCAAGCAGGAGAGGGGCATGAACCTCTCCGACCGCATCTGGTTCTCGAAACCCATGGAGGACGGCAGGGTCCACGTGACGGGCTTCTACACCTCCCGTTTCACCGGCGCGCTGTGCATAACCGTCTCCGGCCCCATCCTCCACCCGGACACGGGGAAGCCCGTGGGCGTCCTGGGACTGGACATCCGCTTCGAGGACCTGGCCAAGATGGAGGTCGACGACATAGACGCCCTCGAGATAGACGTGGACGACCCCCGCGACCCGAGGGCCCCAGGCGAGGCCGCGCCCCCCGCCCCACCCTCTCACTCCCCATCCGATCCGTTCCGCCGTCCGGCCCCGCTGGCCCCCTCCGGAGGAGAAGGCCGGGATCAGGAGGACGACGGGCTGGGTTCCGTCGCTTGCCCCCCCCGCCGGTAAAAGGGGCGGGCCGGACGCCGACCGCCCCGGCCATCGCCCCGCTTGGCTTCTGGAGGAGACGGCGGCACCCGTTCGCGCCGTGGCCGTAAGTGCATCCCGTGGCCGACAATGCATCCCGTGACCGGCAGTGCCTCCCGCGGCCGGACGGACCGTTCCGGGCCGGACGGCACCCGCAGAGAAGAGCGATCCCGGTGCCTGCGGGCCGGACTGACGCGCTGAACCGCCCTCCGGCCCTCCTCCCGTCTCTGGACAAACAATCCGCAGTTCTCTGGACAAACAATCCGCAATTCGATAAGTTCAAAGTGTTGGACCCGATATCCGCAGCACCGTCGCGCCGGTCTCGCACCGCGCGAACCGCCGGACCCGTCCGGTCGGGGAACGCCGCCGCCTGACGCCTGACCCGCCCCCGTCTCGGGCGGAAATGCCGGAAACGAGGACATCACAGGGATGACGGACGGAAGCAACGACAGCCCCGCCAAGGGCCCGTTCCCCGGAGCCCCCGCCGCCGAAGAAGGCCCTCCGGCCCCCTCCGGGGGAGACGGGCCCGCAGCACCCCCAGCGGGAGACTGGCCGACGGAAGACGGTCACGCCATGCCCTCCGCAGGAGACTGGTCGGCGGAAGACGGTCACGCCATGCCCTCCGCAGGAGACTGGCCGGCGGAAGACGGGCACACGGCGTCCCAAGCGGAAGGCGTCCCGTCTGGGCCGGAGGACGCTTCAGGCCCTCCCGCGTCCCCGGAGCCTTCCCTGGCCTCATCGGCGGCGTACGGTTCCGGCGCTTCGGAGGACCCGCCCGACGGCCCGGAACCGGAGCTCCCCATGTCGGCATGGCCCCCCGAGGGGGCCATGGGCATAGCCGCCGCTCACCGGGCCGCAATAAACGAGCTGGAGAGGCAGGTGGATGAGGAGGCGGATACAGCCTCCGGAGCCACCTTCGAGAGCTTCTGGGGCGGTGAGGGAAGCGCGGGTGCCCCGCAGACCCCAGGATCCCCGGTTCCGGGGGACCGGGCAGACGACGGCGCGGAGGGAGGCGAAAGGCCGCGGCGGGATACGGGAGGGCGCTCCCGGGGCCGGAAGACCGGGAAACCGACGACCGAGGGCGCGGACGGCGCTTCCGGATCGGAGGGGCACGGAGGCGCGGGGGGAGCCCTGGGGAAGATCCTGCGCTTCATCGACGGGGCCTCGTGGCACCGGCTGAGGCTCACCCTCCTGGGCTCCATCCTGCTCGCCATCGTGGCGACGCTCCTGTCGCTGCCCGGAACGGATCTGCCCCTGGAGGGACAGGTCTACGACTTTCTGCTGAAGACCCGCATCAGGCTCCAGGAGCCCGGGACGGCGGACTCCATCGTCATAATCGCCATAGACGACGCCTCGCGGACCCACCCGCAGGGGTCCATGGCCGAAATCTTCAGCCCCGGGGTGTACGCGGAGATCCTAGACGCGCTGGTGGAGGGGGGAGCCGCGTCCATCGCCATACACAGGAACCTCCCCACTTCCGAGACCCGCATGTACACGGCGCGGGACGAGCTGTCCTGGTGGGCGAGCTTCGGTGCGGCCAGGGCCAAGGACGTTCCGGTAATCTACGGTTTCAGGTACCTCTCCGGCTCCCCCATCCTACCCTCCCCCCGCTACGTGGAGATAATGGGCCGCGACACACTGGCCTTCATGAACCTCCCGCTGGACAGGGATCTGAAGGTCCGGGACGCGGACGTGCGCTGGAGGGCTGCGGGCTCCCCGGGTTCCAGCTCCGACGGGAACGTGTCGTTCGCCTACCTTGCCGCGAAAAGCGTCGCGCCGGATCTGAGGGAGCCCCCCGAGGGGCGCCTGCACATAGACTTCAGGGACACGATACTCACCTTCAGCTTCGCTGACATCTACCAGAAGGCGCTGAATGGCCAGCTGGACTTCTTCAAGCAGCACTTCCGGGGGGCGCTGGTGCTCATAGGCGACACCTCGAGCCTCAACCTCGACACGCACCCCGTGCCGCTCTCCACCTTCAGCCCCTTCGCCGGCTGGGATCTGATGCCGGCGGTGGTCATCCAGGCGCATGCGGCCAACACGCTCATCAAAGGCCGGACGATGGTCACGCCCGATCCGTCGACCCTCTTCGGCTTCTTCTTCGGCATCCTGTTCATAGCCCTCGTGCCCCTAATGGCGTCCGGCCCCCGGGGCCACAGGAGGCTGGCCCTCCTGCCCACGGCGGTGCTGGCCGCCTACCCGCTCGCCGCGGCCGTGGCGTTCAACCGATACGTGCTCCTGCCCTGCGTGCCTGGGGTCCTGGCGATCCTGTTGGCGCATGCCCTGTACTGGGGCATGAGGCTCACCGAGAAGCGGCGCGACGCCGACACCAGGACCAGGGCGCTGAACCTCTACCTGGACCCCGCCCTCGCGGGCAGGATCATAGCCGATCCCACCATACTGTCGCGCAGGGGGGAGAGGAGATCCTGCACGGTCTTCTTCTCCGACTTCATGGGCTTCACCGCGGCGAGCGAGACCATGAGCACCGAGGACATGGTCGATCTGGTGAACCTCTACTACGACACCATGACCCGGGCCATCGAACGTTTCGGGGGCTTCGTGGACAAGTTCGTGGGGGACGCCATCATGGCCGTCTGGGGCGCCCCGAGCTCGCAGCCCGAGCATGCCGCATCGGCCTGCCTGTCAGCGCTGGCCCAGCAGGCGGCCCTGACCGACCTCAACAGGGAACGCCGGGCCCAGGAACTGCCGACGCTCAAGGCGCTGATGGGAATAAACACCGGCTCCGTCATTGCCGGAAACGTGGGGTCGCAGAAGCACATGGCCTACACGGTCATGGGCGACTCCGTGAACCTGGCCTCCCGGCTGGTCTCGGTGAACAAGCTGTTCAAGACCCTCGTCATAGCCTCCGAGGCCACGGTCCGCGAGGCGGGCGAGGCGGTGGTCTTCCGGCCCCTGGACCGCGTCCGGGTGGTGGGCCGCAAGAAGAGCATAAACATCTACGAGGTCATGGCCAGGAAGGGGGAGCTCAGGGAGGGGGGTGCCGAGATGATAGGCTTCTTCGAAAGGGCCTTGAGGCACTACTGGGCGCGGGACTTTCCCGGCGCCCTCGCCCGTTTCGAGAGGGCCCACCGGGTCCTGCCCGACGATCTGCCCTCGCAGATCTTCATCGACCGCTGCCGCGCCTATATCCGCCACGAGCCAGACGAGAACTGGGACGGGGTGACGGTCCTGGGGTTGAAGTAGACCCGAATGGCCCGTGGGGATCCGCAGGTCCGGAGGTCACGCAGGGGCCGGAGAATCCGCCCGATCGGGATCATCCCCGGCACCTTCGGCGGGCTCTTTCTGCAGGTGCCCCGCCCTGTCCCCGGAAACCGTTTGCCAGGAGCTCTCCGGCAGTCTGGAGGGCAGGAACCGCCATGGGAATCGACGGGGCCGGCCGCAAGGCCGGACCTGGGCACGCTTCTTCGGGGAAGAAGGCGTAAAGCCGACCGGGAGAACTGTCAGCACGGTTCAACCGGCGCAGGTTGCCCGCAGGGTCAGGAGACGATTCCCCGGACCGGACCCAGAAGCCCGGGACGAATCCCGGCCGGCTCAAAGACGAGCCGACTGCACTTGCCCGGACAGCCCGGGACGGGTGTCCGAAAGCTAGCAGGATCAGGAAGTAATTCCTCGTTCGTTATTATGGCAACTTCACTTTTCTGTAATGTCGGTGTTGAGTGGACGAAGCCAGACAATCAAAGAATGTGAACATAGACCGCAGTACAGTGTAAAAAAAATTTTAGATTGACTACAATCAGCAGGCTGTATGTTGATTTATGAGAAGCAACAAGTGCCTGCATATGATTATGTCCCTTGATTAATAAGCAGTGTCGAGCAGGGTAGTTAGCTAATTGGGGGTATATACCTCTATATGAAGAGATAAATTTCTCTATTTAAAGAGAATTGAATAGTTCTATTTGCCTATGGACTTTTACAAATATTATTTATAACATATAATAGAGGTTGAGTAAGCTGGAAAATGTTTCAATCTGTCCAGGCATGTCCCTTGAAATCTCTTTCACACTAGTTATCTTATAATTCGTAACTATTGATTCCACTGGAAAACTCATCACTCCCCAAATAAGAGGGTGAAGTCTATACGTCCTCGGCATCGAAAGCACCTGTATTTAAGCCAAATCCTCGTCATTTCGTGCAACCATTGCCTATAAGCACTTTGGCCTCTAAAAGGTCAAGAGATGGGGTTTTCGCAGTGGGATCAACTATTCAGATGCCTTTCTATTAAGGATCTTTTCGGAGAAAGAGAGCCTTGATTAGGAACCTTCTATGTTGATACGCCAACTTTGGATAGTTCATGTGGGGGTGAAAATTGTCTGGTTAAGGTATTTCACAGTTGGGAAGATCCCACCGTTGAGTTCTCCTTGAGGGGCACCCGAACAGTTACGAAAAATTTTTCTCTTCCTGGAACAACCTGTTATAATCGTAATATTATAGGAGAATTCCCAATGGCTTGACCAATATCTGGCCTTGATCTATCATACTCATTTAAAGGGAATCTCTATGAAGAAGCTTTTGCTGAAACCCTTCCGGAGGCAGAAAACTGCCCCTCACGGCATTTTTTAACATAGCCGGAAACATCACCTCACCCCCGAAAGGACTTGCCATGTTCCGCCTGAGACTTGCCGCGTTCGCGGCCCTCGCCCTCACCTTCATCTTCACATACCCAGTCCAGGACCAGAGGCCCGCCCAGTCCTCGCGGTCCGAAAGTGCCGTTCAACCCACTGCGTAGGAGATAATCAAGTCATGTGAGTTGACTCAAGATACTGGAATATGTTTATTGTCTCCCACAAGTAAGTTCATCGACAGGAACGCCACGTATATCATCTCGGAGGCCACCGTTATACGGGTTGGAAAACAAAAATGTGATCGCTTTGAGGTGTTCCTTGCTGAGCCAGATGCCTTTATATTTAAGGGACGTATCAGACAGGGATATGGGAGATCAGTATTTGCGGTGCCCAGTGCAGGCAGGTGCCGGAGATCCTCGAGGAAGAAAACACTTGGCTGTTTTCAGGCCGGGGGAAGTGCATAGGTTCCAGGCAACTTTCGTCGAGATGGAAGAAGACTTTGGACCTTATTTTGAATACAACTACTGACCTGGGAATCATGAGGAAGCTGAGGGCGAAGACAGCGTCAGAAATGGAGTACTGACAGTCTATCACCTCAGACTTCAGTTGCGAAATGGCCGGGGGATACCACGGCCCCGGTGTTGCCCCTCGTATGGATTTATCAGCCTATTCCCCCTTTTCCTCTTATTCTCCTCTCCCCCTCTCTTACTCAACTGGTGTATATTCCAGATATTATGCGAAAAATATTTCACTGAGTTCGCGGAATGGACTGCCCGTAATAATCTCCATTGAAAGTAGTTTCTGGTAAATGCCAGCGCTACAGGCCAAGGGAGATCGCCCAGGCGCTGGGATCCTGACAGTTCCTGCCGGAATAGTCATGTCTGAAAATCGAGACAGGAAAATGTCTGCTCCTTGACGAGACGGTGCATTTCCAGGAGATGGCGTCAAAGGAAAATTTTATTTTTCGCACCATATCCTGCCGTTTCGGAAATCCGTTTGCAGTCAGTGCCCAGATGCCTCTTGCTCTGGGACGTGGAATTAATTTTTGAGACATGCGACAGAAAAACAAATTTTGTATCTCAGAATTCCTTGTCCGTCATGTCATCCGTACGGACGTGTTAGAGGCAGATGACAGCGTCAGCAAACAGATTATAATGTGAACCATCATGGACGACCATCATTGAATTAATGATTATGTTGCGGATATTAAAATCACAATTTAGATGCAACACGGAATTTCTTCATCCATCACGGAATCATGGATGATGTCCGCAATGCCGGGACCGGGAGTACTGCCGCTTAATAATTTATCGTGAGTTTATAGTAATCGCCAAGTTTTAGCAGGTCTAGGATAAGTTTATCCTAGAGCAGCTTTTTTGTTTTGTTGCTTTCTCAAGAAAGTAAATATCATCCCTATCAAGTGGAATAAGTTCATAAGCACGAAATTTATCAGTTGATTGAAAAATTATTTAGATTCAAAAGGCGAGCAATCAATTTACAATAAACCATAAACATTGGTTTTAAACATACACAAACGTATTATCAAAATTTGTTGAATGCGAATTAAAATTTATTTAATGTATATTAAACGATATTAAAAACGCAAGTCCTTGAAATAAATCCATTTGAGTGATATTTAGGACAGCGATTGATGGAAATATCCATTATTTCATAATTAAATTAAATTTTTTATCAATTTCATCTTATGTAGTCAGGGCTAATCATCAAATTGAATTAATTCGTTAATAAATTACAAGTTAACATTTAGGACAGTACTTTCCTTAAAAGTTAAGACAGTGCTAAGAGATGTGTTATCT
>JAISEQ010000051.1 GCA_031264045.1 Deltaproteobacteria bacterium | reverse complement strand
GAAGAGAAACTCAAGATAATCTCCGATCGGCACGATATATCCAATCAGGATATGGGGTGGATTAAAATCGTACCCAACGAGGCAGGGGACTGGCTGAACCAGAGGAGCGAGGCGTTTGCCGGACTAATCCCGCTCGGTGACAAGGCAGACAAAATTAACAACAATACTTTTTTTGTGCCGCATTATTCGAATGGTGTGAAAACTAATCGTGATACATGGTGCTACAATTACTCTGAAAAATCACTGATATCAAACATCCGTAACTCGATATCGTTTTACAACGGCCAGGTTGAAGAATTTGCCTCGGGAAAAGCCAAAAATCCATCGTTGACTATTGAGGATGGATTGGTCTGGGATTCAAAGTTATTCTCCTGGGACGCACAGCAAAAGGTTGATGTTCAAAAGGGAGAAAAGTACTTATATGACAAGAATTCTGTAGTTGTTTCCCTGTACCGACCATATCAGAAACAGTGTTGCTATTTTAATCGAAAATTAAATAATCGTGTCTACAAGTTGCCTGATCTGTTTCCGACTCAAGACAATCCGAACCAGGTCATCTGCGTATCCGCTTTCAGTGATGGTCAACCACTGATATCAGGCTGTATCCCTGATTTGCATTTCAACGGAGATTGCCAGTGCTTCCCCCTTTACTGGTATGAGAAGGAGGGAGGTGACAGCAGGAGACTTTTTTCGTCCGCACAGGGGAACGGAAAGGTCATAAACGGCTATATCCGACATGACGGCATAACCGATTGGATATTGGCTGAATGCAAAAAGCTGTACGCCAAGGAGATCCCCCGCATGTCGAAGAGTCAGATCTTCCATTATGTTTACGGCATCCTCCATGCCCAGAACTACCGGGAGACGTTTTCGATCGATCTGAAGAAGTCGCTTCCGAGGATACCGCTGGTTCCTAAGGCCCGGGACTTCCTGGCATGCGTGGAGGCAGGGAAGGCGCTTGCCAAGCTTCATCTCGGATACGAGACGGTGAATCCGTATCCGGCCAAGGTCATCGGGGCTGATGCCGGACGCTTCCAAGTGGAGAAGATGCGTTTCGGGAAGGACGCAGACGGAAAAGTCGACAGGACTGTTATACAGTACAGCAGTCTCGTTCGTATCGAGAATATCCCGCTTGAGGCATACGGGTACATAGTTAACGGCAAGTCCGCCATTGACTGGATTATGGAGCGTTATCAGATCAAGAGTGACAAGGATTCCGGAATCTTGAACGATCCCAATGACTGGGCGAAGGAGCACCGCGAGCCAAAATATATCCTGGATCTCATTCTGCGGGTGATCACGGTCAGCTTGGAGACTTTGCAGATCGTGAAAGGTTTATCGGAAATCACATTTTAATCCCATAACTTGCCATTTTATGTTGTTTCAACTGAATTGGATAGTAATTACTAAATTTAATGCATCTGGATCATCGGCTATGCAGACACTAAAATTTCAAATTTTTTCAATTTTATGTTGTAATATCTCGCTAAACAATTGCACCACCGTTATCTTTACACACTGATTCTGTTCTAAAATTTCCGTGGAAAACTTTACAACATATTCATTTCTTTATCTCCTTAGCATGAATATAATAATGACTTTTAATCTTTATTTTTCTGCTATAATGATTATTCGCTTTTCAGATAATTTTTTGGATTCTGAATGATGTGCAGAAGCTGATTATGGTTCAAGATCAATTCCAACACCTTCTTCATGTTATCTGTATCGGCCATCGATATGTGTTTGTGAAATATTGATTAAACTGCAGAAACTCCTCCTCCATCGAAAGCCTGGATAAACGCTTTATGGTAGGGGCATTGACATCCCTAGCGTTTATGCCAAATCCCTGTCCGAACGCGTTTCCCTTGCCCAGGCCTTCTGTCCTCTGAAACCGCCAGACGGTGAGGGCGGGGGGGGGGCGCAGTGGAATCAATTATTGAGAGTATAGTCCTAACCTGTGTCAAATGACTAAGGCAGGTTGAGCCGAACCTGTTGTGGGTGGTGAACAGGTCGCGATGGCTGAGCTCGTGACATCCTGGGCAGCTAATGACGAGACTGCCCTGATAACCTTCTGAATCATCCGGATACGGCGGCATCGTTTTGTATATCAGCTGGCGGATCTGGCGTCCTGTGCAACACATGTCGGATTTAGAAGGAACTTGCCCAACGTCGCCGTACCGTGCCATGTCCGAGTCTCGGATATCTGCGGACGGCAGGCTAAGCGGTCCGGGTCCTCCGGATTGCCGGAAGGATCCACACTCCTTCTACTCGCTCTTATCCGGAAACACCCTCATCTCTCTTCTCACTTATCACCCTCTCCTCGCTCTCATCCTCAAACTTCCGCCTCCCTATCTTCCTTCTCCCCACTCCCCTCCTTCTCCTCGTTCTCGTCTTGAAACTCCCTCTAACCCCGAATATCCTCTCATTACGGAATTCCCTACCGCTGGAACGTGTCCTGAGGGTCCCTGCCTCCTCGCAAAGCCTTGCCCGGGCGCGGTCAGAGGACCTTTTTTGGCATGAGGGCCGGGGCGTGGGATAATGGCTTCATCACCGGCTGCCGCCGGGAAGCGAATTAGCACATCCCGCCCCGATGGGTCGGGCGCCCCGGCTCACGGAGCCGTCTCCGTGTCCGGGGCCATTCGGAAGGAGACCCCGTGACCAAGCCCCTGGATCCGACAAGCCAGAAGATCTTCACTGAGGCCAGGACCTACAACGCCTACGAGCCCAAGCCCCTTTCCGACGAGATCATCCGCGAGCTGCACGGTCTTTTCAGGTGGGGCCCCACCGCGGTCAACTGCCAGCCGGCCCGCTTCGTGTTCGTGAGATCCCCCGAGGCCAAAAAGCGCCTCGTCCCCGCGCTCTCTCCCGGCAACGTCGCCAAGGTCGAGAGCGCTTCCGCCACCGTGATAGTGGCCCACGACCTGGAGTTCTTCGAGGAGCTGAAGGTCCAGTGGCCCGCCTACGACGCCTCCGGACCGTACAGGGAGGACGC
The DNA here is from genome assembly GCA_031264045.1 of Deltaproteobacteria bacterium. GTDB lineage: Bacteria > Desulfobacterota > Desulfarculia > Adiutricales > Adiutricaceae > JAIRZX01. The sequence continues at coordinate 3,058 of JAISEQ010000051.1, read as the reverse complement.
TGCCCTGGCGGAGGTCACCGCCTTGAGGAACGGCTCCCTCCAGGGCGCCTACCTCATATTGGCCGCGAGGATGCTCGGGCTGGACTGCGGGCCCATGAGCGGCTTCGACAACGCCAAGGTGGACGCCGAGTTCTTCCCCGGTGGCAAGATCAGGAGCAACTTCCTGATAAACCTCGGCTGGGGCCTGGAAGGGGCCTACTACCCGCGCGGGCCGAGGCTGGACTTCGCGAGGACGGTCACCGTCCTCTAGCCGCCCCGCGCCTGAGGCTCCGATTCGGAGGGCAAGCCTTCTTTGCCCGCCTCCGGCCTGGCGAAAGACCTTCGCCTCGGCCTGTCGAAAGTCCCCTCCGGGCTGGGGTAAACCCGCCTCCGGACTGGGGAAAGGCCTTCGGCCGGATGTCGCCGGGGTCCTCGCCGCAGCGTGGGGCAAGGCCCCGGCGCGTCCGGCGGCCAGCGTGGGGGTTCCGTTCCCATCGCAGTCCCTCTTGCCGGGTGTTGGCGTGTGAAAGGCGGTGAGGATCGGGGGCCCCGGCCGGGTCCCGGCGCTATGGGCGCATCGGGGAGGCCCCTGCAAGATCTCCCCGGAGGAACTAAAAAGCCCCTCCTGGAGGGGCCATGCGTGCGTTTCGGGAAACGTGGGGAGGCACGGGGGCGATCCCCCATGTCCGGGTCGGCCGAGGATTTCCGGATATCCGGCCCGACCGGGGATTACCGGCCTTCCGGGCCGGTCTTTGCGTTCCGGCCTTCCGGGCCGGTAGGGACATTCCTGCAGACAGGGGGAGCCCGGGCGTACCGGAACCGGGCCCGTCTCCGGTCGGGAACAGGAGGGGCAGGCCGGGAAGCCCGGGGGACTCGGGGAACCTGCGGATGCAACTATGCCGTTACCGCCGCCGGGGGCGGGCCGGGGGCGGGCATGACAAGGCGGGGGACGCCTGAAGGCGCCTCCCGCCTGGGAAGACGTGAAGGCGGTGCCGGGGCGGGCCGGGATCCGCCCGGCGGGCGCTACTACTACTACTTCTTCTTCTGCTTCTGCTGGCCCACGCGGACCTTGCTCGCGTCCTTGGACTCGACCTTGATGTGGGTGGCCATGTTGCAGTTGCCCAGGCGCCACTTGACCGCCGGGTCGGGGAATATGGCGCAGTACTTTACGTCGTCGACCGTTTTGGTCCTGTCGCATCCCTCGCACTTCTCGAAGATGGTGCGGCAGGCACCCCCGATGAAGGTGCATCCCTTGTTCTTGGTCATGAAGTCGCACTCGACTCCGGTCTTGACGGTATCGCACTGCATGGCGGTCATCTAACCTCGCGGGGCCTTCACAGGGAAGGCTGGATTTCGCCGGAGCAACCTGGGCCCCGGTCCGGGATAGGCATTATCCGCTCGCGGCATCCCGATGTCAAGTGTCTGCGCGGGGTTCCGGGAGGTGGATCCGGGCTTCCGGGCACGGCTTCTGAGGTGCAGGGGGGCCCGTTTGTCCGGAAGAAATCGTCCGGGCGGCACGTCCTGGGGTGCCGCTCAGGGCAGCCGTGCCGCCCCGTGCGGAGAGCCGTCCTTCACCGGGAAGTTCCTGCGGATCCCTCCGGGCGGACTTCACCGGCGGTGGCCGCAGCATTGTCGCCTTCAGGCAGGGGAGGGTGCGACGGAGCGGTCGCGGCATTTCAAGACGTGCCGCCAGAGGAGAGTCCTGCCGGATCCGGCGCTGGGACGGGAGCGCCCCGATCCCCTGTCCGCGCGGCAGAGCTCCCTTTTCCTGGACCCGCCCGCCGGGTCGAAGTCCGGTCGGGCACGGTCCGCGAGCGTCAGTCTGCCCCCGCGGAAGGCCCCCAGTCTCGGAACCGGGCAAAATGTGCCCCCGCCGCATTCGGATCGTTTGTGGCCTGACGCTGCCGTGCCCCCTCCGGGGCCGATGCCGCCCTGGATTCGGTCCTCACCCCCTGGGGCCGACGGAGTCTCTGATGCGGCGGAGCCAGCTCCGGGTGCAGGCAGCGCCCTGGATTCGCTTGTCACCCCTTGGCAGACGGAGTCTCTGATGCGGCGAAGCCAGCTCCGGGAGCCGGTAGCGCCTTGGATTCGGTCGTCACCCCCTTGGCAGACGGAGTCTCTGATGCGGGGGAGCCAGCTCCGGGGGCCGGTAGCGCCCTGGATTCGGTCGCCACCCTCTTGGGGCCGACGGAGTCTTTGATGTGGCGGAGCCAGTTCCTTGGGCCGATGCTGCCCGGATGCGGTCGAGTCCGCTCTGGGGGCCGATGCTTCGTGGACTTCGTCACTTCCTCAGGTTTCGGTAGCGGGGGGCGACCGGGATTATTGACGGGCCCCGCAGGGTTAGAAAGCGCGCTGTCGTCCCGGATTGCGGAAGACTCCAGCCTGGCTCGGAAGCCCCTGCCTTGTTCGGGGGTCCTGACCTGGCGTCAGGGGTTTCTGAGGCGCTCCCCGATGCCGGGAGGGGTTCCCTGCCAGGGAAGAGACTTGGCGGGAGCATCGGAGGCCGGTCGGCCGACAGGCCGGATGCCGGAGCGAAACGGGGGAGATTCCGGTCGGGAGGCGTTCGGCGGCACGGGCTGCCGCGCGGTTCACGGGTGCCTTCGTGAACGGCTGGGTGCCCCCCCCGCGCGGCCGCTCAGTCCCTCCCGGCCCGCCTTGCCGGGCCTGTCGAGCCTGTCCGGATGGTTGCCCGGAGCGGGTCGGGTTTAGGGGCTTGACAGGGACGGCCTGGGCGGATAAATTGGAAGCAAAGTGAAAATGCCACCTTCCGAAGCTTCGCGGGTGAACGGTCGCGCCAGCGCGGGCCGCAGCTGCCCGTTTGCGGATCTGCGGCTCGGTCGCTGTACTCCGTGCAGCAGGTTTAATGTCGGCAGATGACTGTCCGCCGGATCTCCAGCGGCTCCAAGTCTCGTAATCTCAACTTGTTGTCTGTTCTTGCCTCTATGTCCGCCGTTTGTTATGCCGTATCACGCGGGCGTGGCAGGGAAACGAGGGGTAACGGTATGGTAAAACCGCCGAAGGAAGCCGTGAACAAGCCGGCGAAGCATGTGCCGCTCTATTCTTTCAGGATAGAGCTCTT
>JAISEQ010000044.1 GCA_031264045.1 Deltaproteobacteria bacterium | reverse complement strand
CCGGGAGTGTCATTGACCGGGTCAGGCACTATGACGGTCGTGGGGAGCTGAACTGCCCCTTCTATTTGACCCCGGTTGAACATCCTCCAGGCAGTCTGGTACGCTATTCCGAGCTTTTTTTAGCCCATCTTGAGAGTTTCACTGTCTCCTCCTTTACGAGGAAACTGCTATAAACGGCGAAAGATGTTTACATATGATAACAAAACCTGAAACAGGTTACAATACCGCGAAAATGACGTAGGACAGCCGGACCGCTCATGACTACCTGCCGTTCCCTCTCCGGAAAAACGGAAGGTCAAGCGGCCGAATCAGACAACAAAATCCATTAATTGTTTTCACTACATGGACGAGGGAGCTTTCCGGCATCCTCCGCTCCTCACCTCCAACCGTCCGAAAGCGGTCCCGAAATGAATCGCGAAAGCCGTCCCGAAAGGAGTACCGAAAGCGGACCCGAAGATCCTGTCGAACATAGCGCCCGAGCATGCAGGGCGGTCATCGTCGTTCCGGAGCCGGAAAGTCATCGTCCTGCCGTTCCGCCGCGTCGAAAGGCCCCGCACAGTTTTCGCCCGCCAAAGCAAAGGGGGACCCGCGTCCCCCTTTGCCAACGTCGGCGGGATGTAGCCGTCACCCCCCCCCGGCATTCACGGCAAGCCCCGGAAAGCCGCGAGTCTCCAGCCGGTCCCCGCGCCTATGCCTCATCCGACCTCTCCCCGCCGTCGGGACGGCCGTTGCTCCTGGGCGGGCGCGAGCTTCCCGAGCCCTCCGTCAATACCAGCATGCCGTTCACGATCTCGAGAAGCAGATTGGACTCCTGGCGGATCTGACTCGCGGTGGAGGCAGTCTTTTCGATGTTTATGGTGTTGTTCTGCGTGGCGTTGTCTATCTCGATGATGGCGCGGTTTATCTGCTCGATGCCCAGGCTCTGCTCGGAGCAGTTTTCGAATACGTCCTTTATGTGGCTCTGGAGCTCGGGCTGGCGGCTTATCACCACGTTGAAGTTCTCGTCGGTGGCGTTCACCATGCCGGAGCCGGAGTTAATCGACTTGATCGTCGCCTCTATCAGGGTCGAAGTGTTCTTCGCGGCCTCGGCGCTCCTCTGGGCGAGATTCCGGACCTCGTCCGCCACCACCGCGAAGCCCGCACCGGCCTCCCCGGCCCTCGCCGCCTCAACCGAGGCGTTCAGGGCAAGCAGGTTGGTCTGATAGGCTATCTCGTCTATGGTCTTCACTATCTTGCTGATGGCGTTCCCCGAGACGGAGATGCTGTCCATGGCGGCAATCACGTCCTTCATGGAGCTGGATGCCTTGTCCACGGCCGCCCTTGTCTCGTTCACCAGACCGTCCGCCATCCTCGCCATGTCGGCGTTGACCTTGGTCTTGTCGGAGAGATCCTGAATAGTGGCGCGGATCTCCTCCAGGGAAGCCGCCGTCTCCGAGGTGCCGGAAGCGGTGACGTGACTCGAGGACGCTATGACCGAGGAGAGCTCCTCCAGGCTCTCGCTGTTGGCGGAAAGCCCGCTTATGACCCGGACCAGGCTCCTGTCGAGGGCCAGTACAGATACGGCCGCGAGTATCCCGCCCAGGATGATGCCGCCCGCGGCCACGATCCAGAGCAGGGTGTAGGTCTTGTCGTAGGTGGACTTGGCCAGGTCAAGCTCCCTCTGGAGCTCCGCGTCGTTCGACCTGACCACCTCGTTCAGCCACCCCAGGGCCTCAACGGTCTTGGGCATGTACTCCTCTTCCATCAGCCTTTCCGCCTCGCGGTTGGAGTCTTCGGTCACCATGGCGTTCACCTGGTTGAACAGCTTGTGCGCGAGGCCCCTTATCGGCTTGATCCTTTCCCAGTAGATCCTCGACGCCTCGGCCACCGCCGGATTGATGAAGCTCCTGGGGTAGCGGACCTGAGGCACCTCGAACTCCACATTTCCCTCGGGGAGGAACGTTATGTCCTTCTCGAGCTTTCTGTTCAGCTCGTCCACGTACTGCCTCATATCCTCGGGGGCGGTTCCGGGGCCGGTCATGATCGCCTCTACGGCATCGTTCATCCTGGTCAGCACCTCCAGCTCCTCCGTACCGCTCTTCAGCCACAGCTTCCGGGCATCGTCGGTCGTCGCGAGCGCCCCGAGCTTCTCGAAGATCTGCACGTTCTTTCCCGCCAGAATCACGTCCATGGCTGCTTTGGTAGCCTGATCCCCTTCGGGCGTATTTAGCTTGATTGCGGCCTCGTACATGGCCCGTGCGCTGTCATCGAAAAGCTTCCAGAACTCGACGCTTCCCCGGACGGCCAGGAGGCGCCCGTTGTAGCCGGAATTCCTTATAGACAGCTTGCAGATCTTGCCCAGAATCTCCCACCGCTCGTCAATGCCCTGACTGAAGCGCCTCCAGGCATCGGCCGCCATCGGTATGGCCTCGTAGGACTCCACGACAGTCCGCACCCGCGTCTCATACAGCTTGTCCATCTCGGTCTTTATCAGCTCGGACTTTTCAGAGCTTTCGTTTGCCAGCACGTGCCTTGCCAACTTCTCGACTTCGGCGAGGGCCAGGATCAGATCGGACATCCTTTCGTCGTGGTCATCGTTGAAGCTGAAGCTCCGTTCCATGGCCACATAGAGGACGTTCACGGATCTGAGCCCGACCACGGCGATGGCCAGGGCGGCGAGGATCAGGATTCCGCAGACACCGAAAATTTTCAACTTGAAAGACATGCAGATCACCCGTGCCGGGGCCTGAGCCCCCCCCTGGTACGTGCGCGTGGTTTTCCCCCGCGCTGAGCTGAACCCCGCTCCCGGACCGCCGGAGGGTCCGCCTGAAGGCAATGGTCCTCCGCCGCCTCCCCGACCGTTCCCGGAACGCTTCCGTCAGGGCCGACAGCCCGGTACGACCGGGCCACGACATAAAGTCCCGTCGGCCCGGTCGGACGTCAGGCCGGAAAGTGCCGTTCCCGCGGACCCGGACGTGCCGCGCGGCACGCCCCCGAAAAATCTTCCTGTGCCCGGAGCTCCGGCGCGGAAGACTGATCCTCCTTACCGAACTGGCCCGGGGCATGGCTCTCCCGTCGCGGGACAGACCCGCCGGAATCGGCGCGAGCCGTTTTTGAGTGCCCGGATTTCCGGATGCGGCAACGTCAGGAGGGCTGAGGCCGGGATAGAGGCTGCGCGGGGCCCCGCGGCATCCTCGCCGCCGCCGAAATCCGCCATGCGGGAGCCTCATGGGACAAG
>JAISEQ010000538.1 GCA_031264045.1 Deltaproteobacteria bacterium | reverse complement strand
CCCGCCCCTCCCCCCCCGCGGGTGGCCCATCCTCTCCCGGGCCAGCGCTTTCAGGGCCTTCCCCTACCCCCGGTCGGGAGCCCACGCCACGCCGGATCCCGCGCTTTCAGGGCCTTCCCCTACCCCCGAACGGGAGCCCCCGCCCCTCCCGGTCCCGCACCGACAGGGACTTCCCGGACCCCCCAAACGAGAGCCCCCCTGCAGGTCCGCCTCCGGGTTCCGGGATCAGAGTCCCTTCGTCCTCGGGCGGGCCCGCAGGGGGGCCCGGGCGCCTCGGGGCGCGCGGAGGGGGTTAAGGCCCTCCGGCAACGGGTAACTTTCGGCAGAAGCCTTAGTGGCCTTTATGGGTCAAAGCCGAAGGCCTCCGGGGGGATCCGGCGCTCTCAGAAAGGGAGCTCCGGGTCCCCCGGACTTGTGCTGTCCAGCGCGAGCTCGTTCAGGCTCTGCGCGAGCCTGTGATACTCAAGCCACAGCGCGGGGCCGTGGTCAAGGACGGTCAGGATCCTGTCCTTCAGGATCCCGAAGAGCCTCTCGGTCTCCCTGAACCGCACCGGCCGGGACAGGGTGCCCTGCCAGTAGTCCATGAGATCCCGAAAAGCCTGGGTTACCGCCGCGGCGTGAGAGGGGCTGCGGCAGCCCCCGGCAAGATACAGAGGCTCGACCGGTTCGCCCTGGGCATCCAGGGGCGAATACCGGAAGAGACGCCTGAGTGTCCTGTCGAGGCGCTCCCGCGTTCCGCCCAAGCCGCCGGCCAAACAGCTGGCCGTCAGCTCGTTTTCTATTAGCATGCCCATGTGTTCCTCCGTGAAGACATGTCCCCGCAGGGGGAGATTGTACCTGCATCCTTGCAGGTTTCCGTACCGGTCCGCCGGGGGCAGCCTGCGCGCTTCCCGGGCGGGACGTTTCTCCTTTCCGGCGTCCCCATACGCCAACATTCAGGGCACGGTAAGGACTATCCGAAAGACGAAGCCGGAAGACCGTATACTTCCGCTTTTCCATCTCTCTTATCGGAGCCCCTCCTTTAAACTTTAATGTTCCTGGGGATGTTTTTGGGCGGATCCGATCTTTTTTTGGATCGTCCAAAGCATTTTTTCCGGATCGGCATCGAAGGGCCGGAAGGCGGATCCTGAGGTCGACCGAGAGCTGGGCGGTAACGAGAACAAGGTCCTGACCCTATTAAAGGTATCACTTATCCTTGAATAGACAATATATAGATATGATATTCGACACTTCCCGAATGTTCATGAGGTGCCACATTAACTTTACGCATCAGGAGGTTCATGTTTTCCGCACCGGTTGCTCCGGTCTTGCGGAACCGGCGGTCGCAGATTTTTTTTCCGGCGGGAGGATTTTTCTTTAAACCGGCTCCATTTTTTCTCGAAATCCCGACCGTTTTCCCTTGAAGCCCGGGGCGTCTTTTGCTCGGCGTCACCCACGGCCAGGGTTCCAGGGAAATACGGATTCCCTCCAATCCGGTTCCGCCCGGCTCGACAACGCTGGGGAAAGGCTCGGGAGCAGCTCCGCCCGCCTAAAACTCCCTTCCTCAATCCTTGACGCCTGGAGAGCGCATCTAGACGGAAGATGCGCAAAAGTCCATGACCGTCACGGCTGCCTGCACGGCTCTCCGGCATTGTTCGGCGCTCCAGCCTCAAAATTCCATGCGGTTTGAAGACGTCTCTACACCGTTCCCGTTTCCTTCGATGATTATCCCGCAAGCCTGAACGCATTCGCAGCTTTCCTCCATGCCTTCAAAATTTAACGGAAGCAGGAAGAAGATATTTCCAGCTCGCCGGAACCGGCATTTCCGGTAATGCTTCCCGCTTCCCGGAAGAAAGGGGGTACGCAGGAAAGCCGAGCTGCCAGAGGAGGACCGCGCGTCACGCAGAAACCAGGACATAAGGCACCGCCGCAAGTTCCCGCCTTCTTCCGGCACGTCATCCGGACACACGTCCGGACCGTCCGGAACGAGCGGGCTTCCATCCTGCCGTCGGCAATCTGTTCTGTACCTGCGGCTTAAACGCTTCAAAGAATCCGAACACCCGCGCCGGGCAGGGCTCCTGCCGCAGGCTCCGGAACCGTTCCGCTCCCGGCCTTCCGCTCACGAAACCCTGTCCTCCGCCGCAGACACTGAACCCAGCAGATCCCTGCATCACAGACGCTCCCTTGACTGTTAGCCCATGCCCGCCGCCCGCCCTCCTTCCAACGAACAGGCGCTTCCTGCCGCATCCGACCGCTCACGGATGCCTCGGTTCTTCCGACCGAGGCACTGCTCTCCCTTACATGCGGACAATCACACGAACCGGCATGTCTTTAATTTTAAGCTATCCGGTATGTAATGAATTTCACGCTATCCGATATTTCGTTAACTTCAAGCTATCCGGTATGTCATGGATTTCACGCTATAATAACTTTAACATCAAGCTTTCCGGCATGTTATTTAATTCAAGATATCCGTCATTTCATGTAATTCAAGATATCAAGCATGTCATGGAATTAAAGCTATCCGGAATATCATGAAATTCAACCTATCTGGAATGTCATGGACTTCAAATGATCAGACATGTCATGAATTTCATGGCATCCTGAATGTCGTTAACTTCAAGCTATCCGGTTTGTCATGGATTTCACGCTATCATAAATGCCTTTAACATCAAGCTATCAGGCATGTAATGGAATTCAAGATATCAGGCATGTAATGGAATTCAAGGGGAAAACGTCTCATGCGCCAGGAACTTCCATACCTTACCACCGGTCTCGGAGAACGATCTCGGACTTCGGCGGAAAAACTCGCCTGCAGGACCCCGCCAGAGATTCTAGGCCGACCGGACTCCGACCGACAGCCCGACCTCCCGGCTCCCGAGGAGAGGAGCAGCCTCCGGGACATGGCCTGAGGCCCGCAGGCTCCGGCTCCGCGCCGAAGGCAGCGGCTTCCTGACCCCCTCGGAACGGCAGTCCCCGTTCCGGACCGTCAGACCCGCCGTTGTGCCGCAATCCCGTTACGGGGAAGCGCGCGTCCGTTCCGGTCGCAGGCGCGGTTCGCCGTCCCTTTCCTCCGGCTCCGAACTGCCGCGATTCTCCCGGGATCCCCTCAGGAGATCCCCTCCAGCCAGCTGGTGAGGACGGGGTACTTCCTGACTTTGTAGAGGAGAATGTTGCGTCTCAGCCCCAGCAGGTCCGCCGCCTTCGTCTGGCTTCCCCCGCACATGTCCAGGGCGGTGAAGAGCATGGCCTCCTCGAAGGCGTCCAGGGAGTCGCCCAGGGCCTCCCCCTCGGGGACGTATCCGGTGAGAGCGCCGGCCAGCACCCCCGGGGTGCCGCCCGCGAACTTGTCCCACTTGTACTTGAAGACGTTCCTCTTGATGCCCAGGGCATCGGCCGCACGGGCCTGGACGCTGTTCTCGGACTCCATGGCCCGCCGGAGAAGGCCCTCCTCCAGGGCCAGGAGCGCCTGTTGCAGCTTCGTCTCGCCGGGAGGGAGATCGCCCAGCGCCTTCCACGCCCAATGGCCCGGTCCCGCCCGGAGATCCGGGGCGCCTCCCCGGCTCCCCCCCCCGCCTGCCGGAGGGCCCGCCTCCGTGCCCCGGTCGGCCGGACCGCCGGGAACCGGCCCCTGTCCCCCGTAGCCCCCCAAGCCGCCGGGCAGGGGGTCCGGCGGAAGGCCGGGCGAAGTCCCGTACGAAGGTCCGGAAGGCGTCCCCGACGGGGCACCGTGCGGAGCTCCGGAAAGAGCCCCCGGCGGGGCCGCCAGCGAAGGATCGCGCATCCACCCGGAGGGCGCGCCCGGGGAAACTCCGGGTGCCGTCCCTGAGAGCGACCCCGCAGACGCGCCGGACGCGGCTCCGGAAGGCCCGCCGTACAGCACGGCAGGGGGAGGGGGGACGGGCGACGCGCCGGGGACTCCTCCGGCACCTGGGACGCCTCCTGCGGAGCCGGTGCCCCTGGCGCCCGCCCCCGGAACGGGTCCGGTCCCCGAGGGAGGCGCGCTGGCGCTCTCCAGAAGGGAGGGAGGGAGATCCTCGGGCATGATGGCGTTCCCCGCCGCGAGAAGGAGCCCCCGCTCCACGACGTTCTCCAGCTCGCGGACGTTTCCGGGCCAGCGGTAGCCGAACATGATCCGGAGGGCGTCCGGGTGGAAGCGGACGGGCTCCTGCCCCTCCGGGGAATGCTTGCGGAGGAAGTGGTCGGCCAAGAGGGCCAGATCGTCCATGCGGTCGCGCAGGGGCGGGAGGGGAATGTGGAGGACGTTCAGTCTGTAGTAGAGGTCCTCCCTGAAGCGGCCGGCCTTGACCTCGTCCTCCAAAACCCTGTTGGTGGCGGACATTACCTGCACGTCCACCTTGATGGGCCTGCCGCCGCCCACCCTCTCTATCACGCGCTCCTGGAGGGCCCTGAGGAGCTTCACCTGGACGTTCTGGTCCATCTCCCCCACCTCGTCCAGGAACAGGGTGCCGGAATCCGCCTGCTCGAAGCGGCCGACCGACGTCCGGTCGGCGCCGGTGAAGGCACCCTTCTCGTGGCCGAAGAGCTCGCTTTCCAGCAGGTTGGCGTTCAGGGCCGAACAGTTCACCGCCACGAAGGGGCAGGAAGCCCTGGGCCCGCTGTAGTGGAGTGCCTTCGCCACCAGCTCCTTGCCCGTGCCGGACTCTCCGGTGATGAGGATGCTGGCCGTGGCCCTGGCGCCCGCAACCTTGTCCAGAAGCTGGTAGAGCTCCACCATGGGCTTGGACTTCCCGATGAGGTTCCCGAAGCTGTGGCGGACCTTCAGCTCCTCTTTGAGCTGCTTGTTCTGCCTCCCCAGCTTCGAGAGCTCCAAGGCCTTGGCCACTGTCCTCACCAGATCGTCGTTGTTGTAGGGTTTCGTCAGGTAGTCGAAGGCCCCCTGCTTCATGGCCTTCACGGCCAGCTCCACGGTGCCGTGGGCGGTGAGCATTATGACCGGCACCTCGGGACGTGCCTTCTTCGTCCTCTCCAGGAGCTCAATGCCGCTCCCGTTGGGCATGGTCATGTCGGTAAGGACCAGATCCACCTCCGGGTCCCCGGAGAAGATCTCGAAAGCCTCGTTCCCGCTCCCGGCGGTGAGGACCGAGCATCCCTCGGCGAGAAGGATGTCGCCTATGACCAGCTGGTAGTTGGGCTCGTCGTCAACGATTAGGATCTTTCCGTCCATAGCTTGCAGATGCGGCCTTTCGCGCCCGAGGGGCGTCCTGGCTTTCCGGGGGGGGGGGGGGCAGGAGGACCCTCCGGAAGGCCACGTGGCGGTCAAAAAGGTCACGGGGTGCCCGGGGACCGTCAGTCCGGGCTACGGCAGTCAGGATTCAGTCAGTCAGGGGCCCGGCAGCCGGCTCGGGGACCCCGGGGACATTAACTGTCCGGGAGCTCCTGGGGGCGCCCGGGATCCGGTATCTGCGCCGGGGACCGGACAGGCCGCCGGAACGTTTCGGGAACCGGATGCCTCCCTGGCCCGGAACGGTCGGGGCGAGCTCGGAGCGTCAGCCTAGATTCTGCCAAGACGGCCGCCGCGGCCGCTCCCGGAACGACCGCCTCGCCGCAGACCGGTACGACCGGGCATAACGGCCCAGCTCGGAGGGGCGCCGACCTCCGGATCCTATTGGAGAAGCGGGTGCCGCCCACTATTATTATATGATTCCGGACAGAAAACAAAGCCCCCCTGCCGCCTCCGTCCTGGCCGGGCTCCATTGATTGATCGATCACTCATCCTAACGCCGCAGGAATCTTTTCAGCCGCGGTGTCCGGTAAAAGGTCGGGCCTGTGGGATGCCGGTTCAGGGGCAAGGCATGGTGTCCGCTACGGAGACGGGCCAGACCGGAGGCCGGGGGCTGCTCTGGACCTGAGGCCATGGACTGCTCTGGGTCGGAGGCCGTGGACTGCTCTGGGCCGGAGGCCGGGGGCTGCTCTGGGCCGGAGGCCGGGGGCTGCTCTGGGCCGGAGGCCGGGGACTGCTCTGGGCCGGAGGCCGGGGACTGGTCTGGGCCGGAGGCCGGGGACTGCTCTGGGCCGGAGGCCGGGGACTGGTCTGGGCCAGAGGCCGGGGACTGGTCTGGCCAGGAGGCCGGGGACTGCTCTGGGCCGAAGGCCGGGAACTGGTCAGAGTGAGTGGAAATGGCATGGGGATCTGCAGAGTCTCACGCATTCAGGAAAAATGGCCCGTCCGGCCAGAGGCGGGTACACGGAAAAGGCAGGAGCCCGGGCAAGGTGCCTTGCCGAGGTCAAGAAAGCCTAATTCAAAACTATCTTGCGCGAGGAATCCTCCGGAGCTTGCTCCGGGGAGGAATCGCGCCCTCCTCCCCCGGATCTCACGGCGGCGGGGCGCGAGCGGCGGGAGGAATTGCCGTCTTATCTAGTTTTGCGGTATGATGATTCTACGGCAAACCAGGCATTCGTATTCCGGATCTATCCGAACAGGGAGCAGGAAGTCCTGATGAACAGGACTTTCGGTTGCTGTCGGTTCGTCTGGAACCGCATGCTGACGGACAGGA
>JAISEQ010000473.1 GCA_031264045.1 Deltaproteobacteria bacterium | reverse complement strand
AGATAAGACGGCAAGTCCTCCCGCCTCCCGCCGCCCGCCGCCTACGCCGCCTGCGCCCCGCCGCCGTGAGATCCGGGGAAGGAGGGCGCGATTCCTCCCCGGAGCAAGCTCCGGGGGATTCCTCGCGCAAGATAGTTTTGAATAGGCAGAAGCCTGAGGTCCTGTCAGCCAGGACCGCCTGTTCCCTGTTCGAGTATGTCAGGAATTCGGGAATTCCGGAACTCGCGACATCGAAAGCCCTGTTCATGCTCAGTGCCCCGGTTATCCGAACATCGGAGGACGGCCTCCGGCGGGAGCTTTCCGATGAGGGCCGAACGGCGGCTTCAGTTCTCGAAGCGACCTTTCCGCAGCTTTCTGACTATGCGGGCTGTCATGGGAAGATTGCGGAGATGCGGAGCCGATCTTTAAATTCAAGAGTTCCCTGTCGCCGTCTGCAGGGACTTGTGAATCCTTGCGCGGAGCAGGTTGATAATCCAGAACTTAGATGATAATATGAATTATCATCACTTCTTGCATGGGAGAGGTCCCGGAAGGGTTGCCCTGCTTCCGTGCGCCGAAGGGCCGTGAGGCTCTGCGGGGGGGAAAAATGGATCCCGGCGAGAAGAAACTCCTGGACGCCCTCATAAGGGTCTGCGATGATCTGGCCTGGGACCGCAAGGCGGACCCGGACGAGCTCTTCGAGCTCACGCGCGAGGTCCCCGGCGGCGAGGGATTCTCGCGTCTGGCCGAGGCCTTCGGCATGATGCTCGTGAAGCTTGAGGCCAGGGCCATGGAGCGCGACAACCTTGTCGTGGAGCTCAAAGGCCGAATGACGGAGCTTGAGGAGGCCAGGGAGCTCCTTGCCAGGCGCAACGACTTCCTGCAGCGCACCGTCTCCGAGACGTGGAACCGTCCTTTTCTGGGCAAGTCCCCCGTGGTCGAGAAGGTGGTCAGGACCGCGCTCTCCATGGCCCAGCGGCCCATAAACACCATGATCCTGGGCCCTACGGGGAGCGGCAAGGAGGTCATGGCCAAGATGATCTTTTTCAACTCCCCGCGCCGGGAGAAGGAGTTCGTGGCGGTCAACTGCACGGCCATACCGGACACCCTTTTCGAGAGCGAGATGTTCGGCATAGAGAAGGGGGTAGCCACCGGGGTGAGCCAGCGCAAGGGGCTCATTGAGGAGTCCAGCGGCGGCACCCTCTTCCTGGACGAGGTGGGGGACATGGCCCCGGAGAACCAGGCCAAGCTCTTGAGGGTCCTGGAGGAGCACGAGGTCATGCACGTGGGCGGCCACAAGCCCATCCCGGTGGACCTCCACGTCATATCAGCCACCAATTCCGACATAAGGGAGGCCGTGAAGACCCGCCGCTTCCGCGAGGATCTCTTCTACCGCCTGAACGTCCTGGAGCTGGTCCTTCCCCCCCTTTGCGAGCGCGGCGACGACGTGCTCCTTCTCGCCCGCGACTTCCTTCAGAAGCACGCCGCGCGGCTGGGCAGGGCCCGCATGACCCTGACCCCCGAGGCGGACGCCCAGCTCATGCTTTACCCCTGGCCGGGGAACGTGAGGGAGCTGAACAACGAGATGGAGCGTTCCGCCTCGCTTGCCCCGGAGCTCCTGGTGAAAAAGGAGGACCTTTCAGAGCGCATACGCGCCTGGACCCCCACCCTCGCCCTCCAGGCCCCGGCCCAGCCGGCCCCTTCGGCCCCTCTCTCCGCTCCCCAGACAGGTCCCGCGCAGGTCCCGGCAGCCGTCCAGTTCCAGCCTGTTCCCGGATCTTCCGGCATGCACCCCTCTGGCGGGGACGGTCGGGGTGCTGAGGCCGGCCACGCCTTCGGTCACTCCGAGTGGTCGGGACCCAGGCACACTGACCAGATGGTGCTGGACGCCCTGGCTCAGAGCGGTGGCAACAAGACCCGTGCCGCGAAGCTCCTGGGGCTCACCCGGGAGGGCCTCCGCAAGCGCATGAAAAAGATGGAGGCGGGGGAGGGCGGGGCGAGGGACTGAAGACGTGACAGTCGCGTCCGGGAGCCTGCGGCGGCCGGCCCGGTATCCGCGCCCCTCATCCCGCAGGCCTTCCTCCGGCTTCTCCCCGCGCCGTTTTCTCTGAGGCCGGGCTTCGCCGTCCGCCACCGCCGTTCCTGTCGCCCTGGAGCCGACCGCCTTCCTCCGGCTTCCGCCTCCCCGACCGCGCGCCCCTTCCTCCTCTCCCTCCCAAGTCCCGTTCCATTCCGGTTCCCTCCCCCTCCCGAATCCCGTTCCACTCCGGTTCCCTCCCCATCCCGAATCCCGTTCCCTTCCGGTTCCCTCCCCTTCCCGAGTCCCGTTCCCTTCCGGTTCTCTCCCCGTCCCTTCCTGTCCGCCCGAAAAACTATTCTTCCCCTCCCTTTCGGACTGTGAAGCTGCGCGCACTGGGTAACACCTGTTGTGACCTTTCCTGCGCACTTTACACGTTCCAGCAGACGTTGACTCTCCTCCGGCGGGTTTCCGAAGACCATGTCTCCCCTCTCAGGGTCACATCGGGCCTTACAGGCTCGGTGCCTGGTCTTTTCAGGCGACTTGGGAAGTTTTTAGGCACGGTCTTTGCTACACAGACGTGCAAGGGCGGGACGCTTCGCCCCTTCCGATCCCCTGAGGCAGGAGGATAGCGCTGTGAAAGCCAGCTTGGCCAGCCGCATGGCATCTATGGAAGAGAGCATAAGCGAGCTCGACAGGGGTTTCGCGAGAGTGATCCTGGAGCTTGAGCTCCGAGTGAGGGCTCTCTCCCAAGAAAGCCCGGTGACGTTCTCGTGCCTCAGGCCCGTGCCTTTCGCCTCTTCCGCACTGGCGGCCATAACGCTTCCAGGAGCAGGGTCCTGAGAGGATTTCCCGGCGGGACTCCCCTGGCAAGCACGCCCTTGCATCGAATTTCCCCGGGGTGGCCGACGGCCGGCCCCAAGCCTTTCCCAAACGCCTCAGGCCTTTCGCCTCACCCTGCACGACACGCCGGTTTCGCCGGCCGCGAACCTTCCAATCGGCGGGCCTTCGGGCCCGCCGCCTGTTTCAAAGGGCGGTTCTGATTCCTTCTGCCTGCCTTATCCCCCCCGTACCCCGTCCTCTCCAGCCCCGCACTCTGACGTCCTCGCGCTTTCCGTCTCCCGACCTTCCTCCTGCCCCAACCGCTTCCACGGGTTTCAGTTTCCTGGCTTAAGGCGGATCGGGTCGGGCTTATGCGGGACCGGATCGGAGTCGGGTCTTAGCCCGGAGCCGTAAGACGGACCGGACAGCCGCAACTCTCATGGACAGGGGCATGAAGAGGCAACGGAAGAGGGACGCGGCTACCACCGGGAGTGTCCTGTTCGGCAAGGTGGCCAGGCAGGTCGGGCTCCGGAGCTGATTGTCCGGATTGCCGGAAAAGCGTTTAAGGATTTTCCTGGCACTGCCGATAAAACTGCTGGGAGCAAATCCCCGGATGTACCGATTGTCTACATCCCAGGAGGCGAAATGAAAAGGATCCACGTGGACGGGCACGAGGGCGTGTTCTACCGGCTGTGCAAGCGCATATGGAAGGGGCAGCAGGACAAGTCGTACGACATCTGCTGGCAGGAGAGCGGAAAGAAGCGGTGGCTGACCCTCGGGAGGGAATCGGAGGGCATGACCGCTCTCCTGGCCCTGGAGAGGCGGATTCAGATAATCACCGCCGTCAAGAATCCGAAGCCGGAGAACCGGGGCCCCCTCGTGGACGAGGTTCTCGACCTCTACCTCGCCGATAGAGGAAACAACAGGCCTTGCCGTTCGGCCTGCGAGCGCTGGTTCCGCCCGGCCTTCGGCGGGCTCCGGATGAGCGAGCTCACGAGGTCCAGGATCGAGGCCCTCGTCGCCTCGATGACGGACGAGGGGAAGAGCTCCGGGACAGTCGACAAGTACCTGAACTACCTCTCGGCGGCGGTGAACCACGCCATCAGGACTGAGCTCTGGAACGGGCGGAACCCCCTGTCGGGGATGCCCCGGCCCAAGACGGACAACAAGTCCGAGCGCTGGTTAACCGAGGAGGAGGCGTTCCGGTTCATCGATGAGCTCACGAGGCGCTCCCCCTGGTGGGGCGACGCCGCCAGCTTCTCCCTCCTCACCGGCGCCGAGCTCACCGAGATCTACAGGCTCCGGGCCGATGACCTCATCCCCGGCGCGGACTCCATCATGGTGACGGCCAAGGGCGGACGGAGGGAGCCCCTGCTCCTGAGCGCGGAGGCGAGGGAGATCCTGGAGCGCCGCGTGAGGGACGAGCCCAGGGCGGACGGGCTCATCTTCGGGGTCAGGGACACCGGCACGGTGCGGGCCGCCGTCAAGGCCTGCGGCTTCGACGTGGGGAAGGGGGACGCGAAGCGGAAGGTGTGGTTCCACACGTTCCGCCACACGTTCGCAACCTGGATGGTCATGAAGGAGGTGGAGATCCTGGACGTCCAGAAGCTCATGCGCCACAGAAACATCCAGATGACCATGCGCTACGCCCAACACGTCCCCGACAGGCTGACTTCCGGGCTGGAGGTGATCAGCAGGATCATGGCCTCGAAGTAGCGTCCTCCCTTCCGTGAGGGGGTCAGGCGACCGGGTCCATCCCGCATTTCTCGGCGGCCTCCCGCTTCGTCTTCGGTTTCTCCGAGTCGTCTTCCCCTCAGGCGGATGAAGGCGCGGACGGAGCCGCAGGGGATGCGGAGGGCCGCCGAAGCATTTTCCGACTGGGACCCCGTCCCCGCGCGACCGCTGTGTCCGCTTCCGGTCCTCGCGGTTCTTCGCTTATTTCTTCTGTTTCCGGAACCTCTGGATTTCCGGCTGTCCATCGCGGCTTAATGAACGATCTCTGAATGTTGGTCGAAATTATTCCAAAGCAGTTTGACTTTTATTTAAAAATTGTAGCCGTCATCATATCTAATCCGTCATGATATTTTAGCTATTAGTTCGTGTGCGCAGGCGCTTATGTCCCCGGAGATGGACGAAAATAATTTTGCATAAATCCAGCAGGTGATTGTCAATCCTTTGAAGAGCAGTCTCTGGGGCTCGATCTGCAACTCCAGGGATGGACAATATTTTTAAAATTACAAAATATTATTTCAATTAATTAATTGCTCTATGAATATATGAATTAAGCCAACCTAAATAAATTATCAAAATTAATGACTAGTCATGGACATCTGTATTGTTAGGAAGTTGTATATGATTCTGTATTCAATCAATATGGTCGAAGTTTCTAATTTCGACAAGGACCGGAGGGAAACCTTATCTCTGGAAAAGGTGGATGCAGGAGGGGCTTTCAAAAGCAGGAAGTTCAGACAATCTGACACAGGGATATGTGAAGGAAACGAGCTGTTGCGGTTGACAATGCCGGAACATATTTTAGAATAAATCGTATGCAATCAAGTTTTTTTTCGATGCGAAAACTGTTGAATCGTGTGAAGAAACATGACGATTCGTAACTTAATCGATGTATTCGCAGATTTTCTTGAAATTTTTTCAAATATCAAGATACTTATTGCAGATTATCATCTAATACCCGGAAAGTCAGAGAAGGGCAACCGGAATTCATGTCAGCGGTCCCGCCGGTTCATGATTCGGGGACGCTCCAGCGGGATGTCGGCCATGAATCTTTCGGCCCTGTGCTTTGCTCAAAGACAGGAAGACCTGGGGAACCCGATGCGGGAATCCGGGGAGACAGCAGGGCGCTCCGGGGCGGTCGGCATCGAGACCTGCTCGGACGCATGGAAATCGACAGGACTTTCTCCGGATAAGCGGGTTTCGGGATGCAGGAAGCTTTCTCAGTGAGGCGGGCGGAGGGGAGCCCGAATCCCGCTCCTGTCAACCATCGTCCGGGGTGCTCCCCGGTGCCTCGGGCACGGGGACGCTCGCTTCCTCTGCCGCGTCACCCTCTTGGCACCGCTGGCCGGAACGAGCTGTCTGGCGGGGACATGTGCGGTTGGCACATTCCATATTGTGTAAAAAATATCTGATTATACCATAAGGAGTTTTTCCCCTGCTGCCTCTGATACGACAGTGAGATGCCCGGCCAAGTGGTTGGTGTCCGCCGCGTGCTTGATCATGACCGGGGGTCCCTGAGAGCCCGGGGAGAGCTCGGGGGACAGGGGAGTTCCGAGGGTGGGGGCTCTCTGAGGCCTTAAGGCCCGGCACCAGTTGACAGCTCTCCGGGGAATGTGCTATCAGAATGGTTCTCTGGTGGGGCAGTGGGCCTTTCCTCCGACCGGAGCTGTGCCGACGTAGCTCAGTGGTAGAGCAGCTGATTCGTAATCAGCAGGCCGTAGGTTCAAATCCCATCGTCGGCTCCATCTTCAGTTTCGCCCATAGTCGACCAAGTCCTCTGAACGGGGATTCTCCTGGATCTGTAAGGGGTTCAGGGGGATCCCCGCTTTCACATGCTGTCGGTCTTGTCGTTGACAGCCGGACCTCCGGTAGGCATGTCGGTAGGTACGCCGCCCGGCGTCACCAAACGTTCCTACCGGAGGCCGGACATGCTGACAGTCAAGCAGATCGAGAACGCCCAGCCCGGCGCGGGACAGTACAAGCTCTTCGACGGCGGCGGCCTGGGCCTGAACCTCCAGGTCTACCCCGCCGGCGGCAAGATCTGGCGGCTCTCCTGTTCCTTCGGCGGGAAAAGGCATGTCAAGTCCCTCGGCTTCTGGCCGGAGGTCAGCCTCAAGGAGGCTCGGGAAAAGGCGGCGGCGCTCAAGAGGGACGTTTCCGGCGGGAAGGATCTTTCCGTGCCTGAACCCGGCCCGGAGAAGTTTTTCCGGCATGTCGCCCTCGACTGGGCCGGGAGGTTCCTCCCCGGCCTCGCCGACAAGACCAGGATCAAGAACCGTACCAATCTGGAAAAGAAGATTCTCCCCCATATCGGCGATCTGCGGCCGGACGAGATAACCCCGCCCGTCATCCTGAACGCCGTGCTGCGCCCCATAGAGGCGGCCGGGAAAATCGAGACCCTGCACAGGGTCAAGTCCCTCCTGAGCCAGATATTCCGCTACGCGATCGCGAACGGCCTCATGAAGAGGGATTTCACGCTGGACCTCAAGGGGGCCTTCCCCCCGGTCAGGACCGGGCACCGCGCCGCCGTGACGGACCCGGCGGAGCTGGGGGATCTTCTCAGGGCAATAGACGTCTACCGGGGAGGGCGGACGGTGGCGCTGGCCCTGAAGATCCTGCCCTACGTCTTCGTCCGCCCGGGCGAGCTCCGGAACGCCGTCTGGGAGGAGGTCAGCCTGGAAGAGGCCGTGTGGCGGATCCCCGCCGCCAGGATGAAGATGAAGACGGCCCATTCCCCGGCGTGAGGGCCAGGGACAAGCCCATATCGGACGTGGCCCTGACCGTCGCCCTCCGCCGGCTGGGCTACGGGCCCGGGGACGTGTGCCCGCACGGGTTCCGGACGACGGCCTCCACCCTTCTGAACGAGATGGGCTATCCTCCGGACTGGATCGAGCTCCAGCTTGCGCACAAGCCCGTCAATTCCGTCCGGGCGGCCTATAACCGGGCCGAGCATCTCGAGGACCGGAGGCGGATGATGCAGGAATGGGCCGATTACCTGGATTCCCTCCGAGCAGGGCCAGCGCCTCCCGCACGTTAGCCGCCCGGACGGTCCTGTACCGCCCCTCCGCAAGGGGGATCCCTGCCTTGCGGTCGGCCACCCACCGGTTGATGGCGTTGAGCGACCATGCCCTGCTCTTGACGCCTATGCTGTAAGATCCGGGCAGAAGGCCCCTCTTCATGTATTCGTAGACCGTTCCGTGCGAAAGCCCGGTTATCGCGGACACCTGCTTAGCCCGGATGAGCCTGTCGGGCACGTTGCTCTCGTTTTCGCTCATTTAGAATATCCTGTGTCTTGTCAGCCGGGCCGCGGGGACCGTACGGACGTACGTAGCCAGAAGATGCTCCGCCAGGCGCCTCGCGAGGAGCGGGGGCACGGCGTTCCCGATGACGCGGTACATGGACGGGAGCCTGCCGGGGAGGGCGGGGAACCGGAAATCGTCCGGGAACGACTGGATCCGCGCGAATTCCCGGACGGACAGGCCCCTGTCCTCTGCCGGATGGATGTTGAAGCTTTTGTCGGGGCGGGCGGAAGCGGTCACGGTCCCGCAGATCTCGGTCCTCGCGAAGCGGCGGAAGATCTTCGGGGGATGGTGGCGGCTCATGTCGGCCTTTATCCTGAGAAGCCTGGGCGGCAGGAACCGGTCCGGCACGTCCTTCCAGGATCCGCCTTCCGGGACATGGGCTATCATGGCGGCGGCGGATCGCTCCAGGGGCATCACCTCCTGGTCCGGGACGTCCGGCGGAACGGGGAGGACGGCCCCCAGCGTCCGGGCGGTTCCGGGGCATCCCCTCGTCCCGGGCGGGAAAACGGGACTGCCGCCGTCCCGGACGCCCAGGAAGAACACGCGCTTCCGGCGCTGGGGAACGCCGTAGCTGGCCGCCGTGAGCACAGCGAAGTCGGCCCCGTAGCCCTCCCCCTCCAGATCGGCCTTCACCGCCTCCGCCACGGTCCCCCCGCCGGGCATCCTGGCCGAGACGATGCCGAGGACGTTCTCCAGGAGAACGCAGCCGGTCCTCTTCGCCCTGACTATCCTCAGCGCCTCCTGCCAGAGGAGCCCGCGCGGGTCCCCGACCCCCCTCCGGCTGCCCGCGCTGGAGAAGGGCTGGCAGGGGAATCCTCCGCTCCGATAAGGACGTCCGCGTCGGGGACATCCTCCGGGCCGACCTCGCGGATGTCCCTGGGGTCTACCCTGCCGGGCAGGTTGAGCTCGTGGATTCGCCTGGACTCGGTGTCCAGGTCGTTGGCCCAGACCGAGCGGAACCCCGCCTGGAGGAAGCCCAGGTCCATGCCTCCGCATCCGGAGAAAAGGGATATGAAGGTTGGGGCCGGATCCATCACGGCCTCCGGTGCCGGCTGTTCCGCTTGAGCTCGCGGCGCTGCTCGGGGTCGTACGGGATCAGAATGCCGTACGGCCTCTCCAAGGTCGTCACCAGGACATGTACCGTGTCCTCCACCTCCTTCCGCGGCCAGGGGTTCCCCCTCCGGATGTTGAAGTTGAGGGCCTTCACCATGATCTCCAGATAGGTGTCCCCCTCGCCCGTCCATCTCTGAATAAGGTTGACGAGCGTGGAACCCCGGTCGACATCGAGGGGGGGGCTCGAGGCGTGGCTCCGGCGTCCCCGGGGCTTCCGCCTCCGGCGGCCTGCCGGGAGGGCCGGTGCGGATCCCCGCGGGAACGCGAGTCTTCCCGGACAGGGCCGGGGCAAGGAGACGGCCAAGCGCGCCGCTTTCCCAAGCCTCACGGACTTTTTGCTTTCCACATACCCCTCTATATGTTGTGGCCATAACTTTGTATAACTTCGTCTCAGTCGTGTCCAAACATTGGGGGCCCCCTCAGGCAAAAAGTATTTAGTCCGCTGTTCCTTACCTGACCATCGGTGGATACAAACATATATAAACTATATATTCCGGCTATCATTGCGATGTTCGTCAACGTTGTCAAGTGACATACCCCGGGCTAAAGCCCAGGGGCTTCCCGTATGCCGTCTCAGGCCCGCCAGATCAGCGTCCGGGCTAACCCCGCATGTCCTGCGGTTCTTTTCGCGGGCGATCCCCGGCAAA
>JAISEQ010000371.1 GCA_031264045.1 Deltaproteobacteria bacterium | reverse complement strand
AGGCATCATGGACGGGGTGGACAGGCTGGAGGAGAGGCTCGCCGGGCTCGAGGCGCGGATGGACGAGCTGGGCTCCGCCATGGAGGCGCTCGTGACGGACATCCTGCCGAGGATGCGGGCGCGGCTCCGGGAGCTTTCGGACGAGGGGGGCGCGGACGCGCCGAGGACGCGGGCCGGGCGGACCACCGTCCGGGCCAACTGGCCGGACTGCGAGCGGGTCCGCCGCCTGTGGGCGGACGGCTCCCGCTCGTTCAACGCCGTGGCGAGGCTCTCGGGCATACCTTTCAGCACGGTGCGGCGCTACTGCCGCCTGGTCCCCGCCGAGCTCGAGCGGCTCCGGGAGGAGCACGGGCTGCGCGGCGGGGGGGAGGGCTAGCCCCTCCTCCCCCTTTTCGGCTTCGGGGCGAGCGCCCTGCGGACCGCCTCGAGCCCGGCCCTGCACCTGTCCTCGCCCAGGTGGGCGTAGCGCTGGGTCATGGCTATGCTCCTGTGCCGGAGAAGCTTCTGCACCGTGTATATGTCCACGTCGTCCTCGACCATCCAGCTCGCGAAGGTGTGCCGCAGGGTGTGGAACCACACGCGGTGGCGGCGGTCGCGCCCGAGCCCGCGGTTGAGCCCGAGGCGCTCGACCGCCCTGGAGAACGGGGGGCAGCAGTGGCGCCCGAACAGAAGCTCCCCCGGACCCCCGCCATCCGCCCTGCGGCGGAGAACCTCCGCCGCCTCCGGCGTGAGCAGCAGGTGCTCCCGTCTTCCGGTCTTGCCGCATATCGCGGCGGTCCTGCCGTCGGGGCTGAGGTCCGCCGCGGTCATTTTCATGATCTCCGTGAGCCTCGCCCCGGTGTGGAGGCTCACGAGGGCCATGTCGTGCCAGAGCGGCGAGGACTTTTCGAGCTCCGCCAGGAGCCTCGGGGCCTCCTCCCGGGTGAGGTGGCGCTCGCACTTCGATTCCTTGGCGGTGATCGTGAACCCGGCGGCGCGCGAGACCGGGTTCCTGCCCCCGTAGGCTCCGGTCCTGATGCAGTGGCTGATCGCCGCGGCCATGTTCTTCATGATGTTCCGGACGTAGTTCCCCGACAGCCGGGCCGCCAGGCTGTCGTGCATCTCCTGGAGCTCCCCGGCGCGGATGTCCCGGATCCTCCTGTGCCCGAAGGCCGGGAGGATCCGGCGCCGGAACGTCGAGACGACGCTTGCCGGTCTGCCGCCCCGCGATCTCGCGGCCTTCAGGTAGATCTCGGCGGCGTCGGCCACGGTGAGGTCATCTCCCGGCGCCTCCCCCCTTTCCCTCTCGGCCAGGACGGCGGCCCGCGCTTCGGCGGCGGCCCTGGGGCAGCATCCCCCGCTCTTCCTCCCGGCCAGGCGCCAGCGCTTGACCCCGTTCTCGTTCCAGCAGAACTCGTAGGCCTCGTCCGGGCGGCCCTGGAACCTGCGTTTCAGGGGCCTCGCGAACACTCCCGGATACCTCGTCTTCCTTCTTGCGGCCAATTTTTCTCCTTTCCCGGGATTTTCGCTTGACAGTAGATTCCCGGTAGTTTATTCTGTTGCCAGATTTTCATCGCGCTTTCTCCGTATCGGCAGGGTATGCCTCCGGCATTAACGCCGGAAGGGCCACGTTTGACCCCGTAGGTGAAGTTCACGAAGGCCCACCTGAGGCCCCCGAAGTCCAGTGCCAGGGGAATTCCGGGGGCGGTGTCCCGGTCGCTTATGCCAGTCCAGAGTATGCCCGCCCTGTCCAGCACCTCCGTCGTCCTCCGGATGCCCTGGTAGCCCCTGTCCAGGATGTGGTTGTTGGCGAGCGACACCACGTGGACGCCCAGTCCCGACAGGGCCGCCGCCAGCTCGTCGGGGGTGTTGAATGCCGGGTAGCCGGAAAATGCCTGCCTAGCCCCCGAGAAGGTGGTCTCCAGGTTCCCCACAACCAGCCCCCCCCCGGAGGTAGGGCCTTATCCTCGCGAACTGCTTCACGAAGTCGTAGCCGCGAGCGGTTTTGGCGCGCTTGAGCTGCTGGCTGTGGGTCATGATGTCCCCCAGGAAGAGGACCCGGACAGGCGGGGCGGGGGCCTTCTCCCGCACGCCTTGCCATTCCCTTCCGTCCCCGGTCCTGGGGGCCATGGCCAGGAGCGTCTCCCCCCTTCCCGGTACTGACCCCGCGCCCGAGGCGGCCCGGGATCCGGGGGAGGCGGTCCCGAAGGGCGGCCCGGCGGTGCGCCCGGTCCGGGATTCGACCGCCGCCTCCGAGAAGGACCTCGCGAATTCCCCGGCCGACTCGGCCATCGTTCCGGGGCTTCCGCCCCCCGAGGAGAGCTCTCCGGGACCCCGGGCATCGCGGCTGAGGGCCTCTTCGTCGGCCGGGAGGACGGTGCCTCGGGGAGGCGTTCCCGCCGCGGGCACCGCGGCGGTCCGGACCGCGCCGCAGGCGTCGGCGCCGCAGGGATACGGTGCGGCCGCGAAGCGGGGGTCGGCGGGCGGGGCGTAGGGAGACGAGGCGTCGGCCCGGCGGAGCGGCGCGTCCAGGGCCGGGACGGTCCCCCCCAGGGCGTCGGGGCAGGCGCTTGGGGCGACCGCCGCGAGGAGTGCCGCGAACAGGGCGTAGATGATTCTTTCTGGCATGACACCACCGGCAGGCGAGATGAACCGAAGAGGATAGCTTAAGGGCAATCATACATTACAAACCGGAAAATTTCATCTGAAACGGAGGCAGGATCGGCATGCGGGAAGTCCCTTGCCTGAGTCCGTCGGCAGAAGTCCGAGCCGAGTCGCGGTTTCTGGGCTCGGCTTCCGTCCCCGGTCCCCGGATATGAACCGGAAGCGCCATGTTATGGCAATGTCGGATTTGTCTTGATGGTAACTGTGCAGGTTTTGTCCCATCCGTCTCGCGGAAGTCGGGGGTGCGGAAGAACAGGCGGAGCAGGGCTCATCCGGAGCTCCGGAGGAATTTGCGTTCCGTAAGCCCGTAGGGCATGACGGTTTGGGAGATCCTGGAGATACTGGAGATACTGGAGATCCAGAAGATCCAGAAGATCCGGGAGATCCGGGATATCCGGGAGATCCTGGAGATCCTGGATATCCGGGAGATCGGGGTTTTTTTGACTTCAGGAAAATTCGATTGTTTCGGGAGACGGAATGGTTCCTGAAGAACGGGAGATCAGGGAATGCGGATACGGCAGGAATATCCGGGAAACGCGGGTTCCGGGAACTCGGGCCGAAACGGCGGATGTGAGCTCCGGACACGTTTCAGGCTCGTGCGGTTAAGGGATGAATTCGTATGCGGCCTGACATGCGGCACTTCCGGAGAGGGTCGGCGTGGCTTGGCGTCCGTAGCGATATGCCGACGAGCGGGTTTGCCTTTGGAGCCCGAACCCTGCCAGGAGCTTTAGCGGAACATCGGATTTTGGCCGCCGGTCAGGCTGTCCCCGCCGTCTTCCCCGCCGGGGGACGATGTCTTGCGGCTCTGATCCTTATCCGGGCGCGGCAGGATCGAATTTTCAGATCGGCAGGCTCCAGCGGACGCATCCTGATCTCCAGTTCCAGGAACCTCCGGTCCCTCCGCTTTCTCTGGAGCATCGAGGCCGGAGGACGGTGGGATAAATCACGGATCAGCGGCCCTTCGCCCGTCCGTCGCGCTCCGGATGCTCCTCACCCGTCTTATGGCAACGTGGCGGTCGCCCCGGCTTACGGGTGAACTGGAGCTGATCCCTGCGAACCGGGTTCCGCCCTTTCAAAAATCTCGAAAATCAGTCGCCAGTCAGCGTGCCGGACGGTAAAGACATCAAAATTTATGGAAAGTCGCATGTACGACAGATTAGCCAGTCGCTTGAAGAAATGCCATTTCATGACGGAACCGTAAAAAGTCGGCGAGGCTACACGGGACTGTTTGCGATCGCCAGTCTGAGTGTCATGGGAGGCAGAGGACAAGTGAATGCGTGCCAGATATTGGGGGTGGTGACTGACTAACTAATTACCATTTTCGGTCGCCATCGACCATCCGTTTCTTCATCAAAAAACCCTTGGCGACTTATTGCGGCGGCGTCATTTCATGACGCCTAACGGCAGGCCGAACTCGACCCTGGGACGTCTGGCATTCAGGGTTTATGAGCGACAGCCGCTGCGGCACCGGAAGGACGGCCGGTTCAGGCAACGGGCACTTCGCGATCATCTCCCGCTTGGCCCCGGCAATCTCGTCTGCCCGATATGCAATGGAATTCGTCCGGCCCTTCCGTTCCGGGTCCTGCTCTTCGTCCCGAGGCGGGAGAGGATAGCGGGAGTTTCCCTTGCCGATGCCATTTCGCGGCGAAATAGTGATATGCCCGGAACCCATGTCATGTCCGGGACGGCCGCCCGAAATTGCCCGAAAACCGGCGGAGCGGCCGGAGAGCCTGCGGTGTGTCCGGGTTCGCGTTCGCGAGCCTCGTGAGCCGGGACGCGGACGGTCTGGCGCTCGAAACGGACCTGACCGCGAAGGCCCTTGACGCCGCGAGCGCCCGGAACACGGCCCGGACCGCGCATCTCGCTTCGGACCCGCTCCCGGACTTCCGCGGCCGCATCCGCAGGGTCTTCTCCGGTCGGAGGTGCTTCTTGGTCTGCGGGGGGGCCACCGCAGGGAGGAGAGTCACCGCAGGGACCTCGCGCGCCGCGCCTCTGACCCTTCTCGCCCTCGTGACGGTCATGAGGGGAGGGCCCTCCGGGTCACCGGCCACGGACCGGGCACCGCCGCGGTGAGGGCCGACCCCTCGTATGGCGGGCGGCGGAACTGCTCCTGTCGCTCGCCGTGCCCGTCCAGGCGGGCAGAGACTCCCGGGAAGCTCGACCGGCGCATGAGGCTGCCGCCGGGAGGGCGCGGTTCCGCCAGCTCCCCCCCTCCTGGGCCCTTGCGGCGGCCGGACATTCCAGCCCCGGCGGTGGGGCGTCCTCCCCCGCGGACCCCGGGCTTGCTCCCGTCACTTCCGAAGGGGCGCCTTCCCCCTCCGCGCCCTCCCCGAGTCATGCCGGACCGTCCTGGAGGGCGCGGGGGCCGTCCCCTTTCCCCGCGTCCGGCCTGGGGGAAGGGGCCCCGCGCCAGTCCCCGTCTGACCGGAGGCGCGGGAAGCGCCCCTCGGCCCGTCCAGAATTAACGGACAGCTCCGCTTCGGGGGCGGATCGCGGATTGCGGTGGGATTTGGCCCGCCGGCGTCCCCGGCCGCGGTCCGGGCACGGGCCACACCCACCCGTGCCCGACGGCCGCGGCGGCAGGAGCGGGCCGGAAGTCGCTTCAACCGCCTGCGCCGCGGTTTCCGCGCTTGGCGTCCCGGACGCGGGCAACTCCCGGCGAGATCCCGGACGTCGGCTCCGCGACCGTCCGGCATCAAGGAGCCGCCGCTCGGGGAGTTCGGCGCTGGACGAGTGACGTCCGGGTCGTCACGCCGGTCCCGGCAGGGTCGCGCCCTTGACAGGACGGGCTAAAGGCTATAGGTTGAGCGAATTCCGGGAGCGAGCCCGCCCCGAGGCCGAGGCCTCTGTGGGTGCGCGGCGGAGGGCCCGGGGGAAAGCTCCTGATGGAAGACGCTGACGACAAGACTGCAGAACGCCCCGGCCGGCCCGTGGACGGCGCGCCCGGAACGCCCGGGAACCCCGTCTTCCCGGCGTGGCTCCGCCGGGCCCTGGCGAGGGTCGAGGTCACCGGCCTCCTGGCGGAAGAGCTGGACTTCCTCCCCGGAGAGGGCCTGAGGGGTACCCGGCCCAGGAAGGGCTCGCCCGCCGCCGATTTCTTCGCGAAGGCCGCCGATGCCGGGCTTCTGCCGCAAGGCTCCTTCATGACATTGACGGAGCTCGCCCGGGCGGCGGCCGCGTCGCCGGATCTGGCCGGCTTCCTTGCCGCTTCCTGGCATGACAGGGTGTCCGCCTGGCCCTTCCCGGGCCCGCGTCCGGACCTCCTCCGCGCAGGTTCCCTGCTCGATGTCCTCTTCGCCCATCTTGAGCTTCTCAGACGCGGCCGCGACTGCGGCGGGCGCTCCGAGGAGCTCCTGACCGCGCTTCTGGACGCGCCGCCGCCAACGGGCCCGGAAGCCGCCGGCGGAGGCGCGGATTTCCAGGGGCGCGCGGCGGCCGCCGCCGGGGTCAGGGACGGCGTCAGGGCCTGGAGGGTTCTTTCTGGCGATCTCCCGGAGGCGGAAACCGCCATGGCCGAAGCCGTCGAGCTGGTCGTTTCAGCGGCGCCGGCGACTGGCGGCAGCTCAGGCGGGGACGTGCCGCCGCCCGTCCCGTCTCCCTCGGCCGCCTCTTCTCCCCCGGTCCCGTCCTTCTGCCGCGGAGGCCGGGGCTTCCGGTCATTCTTCAGGTACGCCGCAGGCCTCAGGGATGCCTGGAACGCGTTGGCGGAGGGCATAGGCGTCTACCGCGAGGCAATATCGGCCATTGACGGGATGGAGCACGTAAAGTTCATCACCGACCAAGAGCCCGGCATCCCGGAAGACCAGGGCGACTTCGCCGATTTCTGCTTCCGCAACTCCGGGCGCTGGCCCGCCCGCGCCGAGGAGTTCCTCCAAGGCCGCCTCGATGAATTCGAGGCCGCGGAGGCCGCCCTGCCGTTGCCCGGCGGCCGGCAGGACGCCGCATGGGCCGCGGACGCGATCATGAACGTCTGCGGTGCCGTATCCGCCGACGGGCTCTCCCTCGACGCGGCCAGGCTGGCGGAACTTGCGGGCGATCTGGAGGCGCTCGGCCCCGGCGCCGACCTCTGGGAGGACGCCGTCCCCCTGGCCGCCGTCATCGTCTGGGCGCTCTCGGCCCCCAAGCCGCTAGATCCGGACGATTTGGAGCCCCTGAACATGGACTTCGGGCCGGCATTCCACAAGAAGCTCCGGAAAGGCGAGCTGGACGGGGCCGCCTTCCCCGGCGGCCCTCCTGCCGCGCTCCGGGTGTCGCTGCCCGCCTCCACCCCCGCCGACTCGCCGGCGCCCGCAGCTGCCGCCCCCGTCCCGGCCGTCGCCGCTCCCGCGCAAGCAGCCGCAGTCTCCTTCGCCGCTGAGATCCCGGCTCCCCCCGGCCCCGTCTCCGGAGGCGAGTCCGCCTCCTGCCCCTCCGGGGGCGAGTCCGTCACCGGCCCCACCGGCGGGGGCGAGTCCCCCCCCGGCCCCGGCCCCGTCTCCGGAGGCGAGTCATCCCCCGGTCCCCCCTCCGGAGGCGATACCCGCTCCCTCCGCCTTCCTTCCGGTCCGAGATATCTTTTCGCTCCTCCGGACGCCGTCCCGGCTTCCGGTCAGACCTTCGTGCCGCCTTTGCCCTTCAAGCCCGAACCCTCCTTCCCCCCGGCGACGACCGATGGCATGAGGCGTCTTCTGGCCGTAAGCGAGCTGGCGGAGGAAACGCTTTCGGCAGGGGGCCTGGACGCGAAGGAAGCGAGGAAGTTTTGCGCGGACGCGGCCCAGGCCGCGCTGGCGGAGGCGGGCGGGGGAGCCTTGGCGGACGCCAAGGCCTCGGCCGCCGCGATGAAGCTGGAGAAGAGGATCCGCGACGCCGGGAAGAAGTACTGCGAGAGGGTCTGGGACAGGCTGGACCGCTTGGGCGATTTCGAAAACAGGAGCGAGGCGGACTTCGTCGAGACGATCGACAACCTTCTCGACGTCGGCGAGGTGGACGTCGCCTCCGACCTGGTGGCCGAAGCCTCCACCCGGTACGGCATGTCCTGGATCCCCCGCAACCCGGTGCCGGGTGCCGCCGAGAAGTTCTTCGCCTTCCTGGGGAAGCTTGACCGGGACTCCGACCCCTTCGCGGCCGGGGCGGGAACCCAGGGCGAAGGGCTCCGTTCCGGGGCGGCGCAGGATCCGGCGCCCGCCGAGCGGGTCTGGAGGCGCCTTGTCCAGTCCTTCCGTCCCGGCGAGGGGGGGCGCACCGCGGCGCTGGAGAAGCTCGTGATCTGGCTGGGCTTCGCTACCGTGAGGGGCTTCGCCGTACGGTCCGCCGGCGGCGGGGGGCTCTGGCGGGAGTACTCCGCCGAAGCCGGATCGGAGCCCCCGCTCCCCGCCTGGGGGGAGGGGCCCTCCGGCGGCCTTTCCGTCATGGTGTTCCACGGGGGCGACCCCCGCGGGACCCAGCCCGCCTCGGGCGGTGACCCCGCCACCGCCCGGGCTCCGGTCCGGGCTTCCGGGGAGGCCCCCTGCCGGTTTCCCGGGCAGGACTCCGCGCCTCCGGGGCTCCTGGAAGCTCTTTCCGAGTGGACGCCCTGCCCCGGGACCGTGCCGCTGGCCATCGTGCTCGAGCCCCTTTCCGCCGGGGCCAGGGGTGCCGTGCGGGCCTTGGCGAGGAGCTCCCGGCGGGATCTGGTGGTGCTGGACCCGGCGCTGACCGCGGCCCTCGCCTGCGCGGCCCCCCTGGACAAGCAGCTCCGCCAGGAATGGCTTTTCTCCGCTGGGGGCATCTACGGGAGCTATCTGCCCTTCACGCGCTACCAGATCTCCGGCTCGGTCGGGTTCGCCGAGGACCCCGTCGGTTCCGGGCCGTTCGTCGTCAGCATGCCGGTCGGGACAGTCGTTCCCTACCCGCTCCCCGAGCCCCCGGCCTCCATAGCGCTCGCCCGTCCCGACGTCTCCGGCGGGCTCATCAAGAGTATAAATTCCGCCAGGGGGGTCGTGCGGCTCGAGGGGGCCGCCGGCTCCGGCAAGACCGAGCTCCTGAAGACCATCCTGGACGATCCGGACGCCGGCGGCGATTGGGTCTGCCTGATGGACTGGGCGGACATAGAGCCGTCCGAGACGGCGGAGCGCGGGCCTCTGGGAGCCGTGCTCGCCAAGGCGGCCGAGACGCTGGAGCTCCCGGACTGGGACGTCGGGCTCGGCGCCGCCGAGAACCTCCGGCTCCTGGAGGGGGACGCCGCCGGGAGGGGGCAGGCCGGCCGCGTGACCGTCATGGTGGACGGGGCGGACGGGCTCATGGACGCCGTCCTGGAGCACCCCGGCGATCTGGAGCTCCTGCGGGGCATAGCCGTCCGCGAGGGGGCCATGAAGCTCGTCATGGCAGGGCGGAAGGTCACGAGGCGCATGGAAAGGCACCCGGCCTCGCCCCTGTCGGTGCTGCGTCCGAGCCTATCGCTCGCTTCCAACCCGGTGCGCCTGTCCATGATGATCCTGGCGCCCATTGGAACGGCCGGCTTCGTCTTCGAGAACGACGCGCTTGTCGCGAGGATGATGGCCCATGCCTTCTGGAACCCCGGAGCCGCGGCCGTGCTCGCGGGGGCGGTCCTTGAGGAGACCGTCTCCGGTCTCCCGCCCGACGCCTGCCCACCCTTCGTCATAGGCTCGCGGGCCGTCAGGAGGGCTGCGGCCGACCCGGCCGTCCGGCAGGCCATGCAGGCCATCGCGATGGCTCCCCTGGACAGGGACCCGCTCCTGAGGGCCGTGGCACTGGCGGCGCTTTCCGGGCCTCCGGGACGGCGTTCTGCATCGCGTCCCGACCCCACCCTCCACCAGGCCCTGGACACGCTCAGGGTATCCTGGCCCGCGGCGTTCCGGGACTCGGACCCGCACGCGTTCAGACACTACGCGCAAGAGCTCGCGCGGGCCGGCTTCCTGTCCGTCGACCGCACCGGCGTCATGAGGCCGCGCTCGGCCGCGCACGCGAGGCTTTTAGGCGGAAGGGACGGGGCCAAGAGGGCGCTGGCGGCCCTGAAACCACTTCCCGCTCCCCCGGACGCCCTTCTCCTGTGCGCTCGGAGGTTCCTGCCCCCCGAGGGCCAGGAGCCCTGGCCGCCCCCGGACGCAGCGAACGGGAAGGCCCCCGCGCCCCTTCCCCCGGCCGCTCCCCTTCCCTCGGGCCTGGAGGCTTTGGCCTTCACCCGTGACTGGGGGGGGCGGCTCCTGGGGGCGCACCTGCTCCAGGATTCGGGGGGGGGCGGGGATCCTGCCCTCTGCCCCAGCCCGAGCCCCTTCACCATTCTCCAGGAGTCCTTCTTCTTCGACAGGCCGTCCTTCGACTTCAGGAGGCTGTGCGTCACCCCCGCGGGGGGGGCGTCGAGGGCGGGAAGGGCGCTGGCGGGGCTGTGCGCCATGGAGCGGCTCTCCGGGGCCTCGGGGGCCGTCTTCGTCCGCCTGAAGGCGCGGGACCGCCAGTCTCTCGCGGCGGCCGTGAAGGTCCTGCGCGACGTGGAGCTTTCCAGGCTCGACCCGCACAGGCCCCTGAACGTCATGTGCGACTGCCTCAGCCCTCCGGGGCCGGGCGCGCCCGACCCCTTCGAGTCCGTGGCTCATGCCGTGGCCAGCTCCGGGCGGGGCGATGATGCCCTGAGCGGATGCACCGTCACCCTGCTGTGCCCTCCGGAGGACGCTCTCCGCAACGCCGCATCCGAGACAGGGACCTTCGCGAGGAGCGCCCTGTACTCCCGGATCTGGACCGAAGGGGCCGTGGCCGTCCTCCTGGCCGGCTGGGGCGTGGATCCGGAACTGGCCCACACCGTCCACGACCGCACCGGCGGGTGGGACTCGCTGGTCGCCAGCGAGGCCAGGGCGCTGGCAGGCCTCACCGGCGGGGAACCCGTCATGCCCCAGGACTCCGACAACGCCGTTCCCCTCGAGCTCCACGATGCCGTGGACGAACTGCGCGGCAAGGGCCCGATGACGTTGGCCGAGCTCCGGGTCCTGTGCCCCGGCGCCCAGGTTTCCGATCTCCCCGGCGTGCGCGGCGCTGCGGACGTGCTGGCGAGCCTCATGGTGCTCGTCCCGGAAGGGGAGAGGGACGGCGAGCGGCTCTGGAGGCTGGACCCCCGTTTCCGGTGAGCCCGGCAGGGTCCGGGGACGCGGCCCGCGCACGGTCCTGAAGCCCCTTCCCCTTCCGACGGACGCCGGGAGCCCGGATCCGGGGAGCGCTGCCGTTGCCGGAAAATTCCGGACGTCCGGCGTCTGGCAGGATTCCCTGCCGGAAGCTGGACGCATCCCCGGGCATCTGTCCCGGATGGGGCGTCTGCGGCGAGCGGAGCCCGGAAGCCATCACGTTCCGAAGATGACCGGGCGACAGTTCTCGGGCTGACAGGGAACGGAAGACCGAACTTCGATGGGGTCGTCCGTGCCCCGTGCCTGTTCCCGCCGGCTCCGTCCGTGCCTGTATCCCGTTGGCTCCGAAGTTATGCCTGACGCTGATGTTTCCTGAACGGCAAAAGCGGATTTCGTCATGTCCGCAAATTTTCGGAAGCGGTTCATCGACGGAGGAAGCGAACGGGCAGGCGATTCTCTCCTCTCGGGTAAGGTGCCTTTTACAAAGTGAAGGCACCTGTTTAGAGCATTAAGATTCTTGATATCCCGGGTGGGCCGGAACTGTCTCCCTCCAAGGCCGGGCCGCACCGGATGCGAAATCTCCGCAGATGTCCACTGGCGTTTCTTACGATGCGGTAAAGAAGATGTTCGGAATTTCGGGAATCAGTCTCCAGATAGAATGAGTCTTGTTGGATGAATATTGCATATTGCTGTTGAGCCGGAGCTGGTTTCAAAATGTTCTGATGTTTCGTTTTGTATCTTGCCTGTCCTGAAAATGCATCAGTGTTTGTTCTTGATGTCAATCCAAACTTTCCAGGATGTGTCGGTTCAGCTACTGAATGTTACAATTCACGGATGATTTGATACATGTAGCTGGCAAATGATCAAAACTACTGCGCAGGTAATAGCAGAAACAATATCATAGCCAATAGTGCAGTCAACGACCGATTCGGAAATTATGACAATGGTTGATGCAATGGTTATAAATGCAATGAATAATAACGGCAATATTAATGAGAATTCTCATGAAAATGAATAGAGTTAGCCAACGTAACGGAACATTGATCTTGAATTAGGATCAGATCTGAAGGAGTCCAGTGAATTCTTCTTTGAGTCATGAGGGGCCATGCTGTTTTCCCGCCGTACGCCTTAAGCTGGCGTGGAGATAGTCTGAGCAACAGACGAACAAAACATTTACACCATTTTGTCAGTTTGCCGTGATGTGCTATACGTTTGAAATATTGTTCGTTTAGCTAAACATAAAGTGGTTTGCCAATATTTTAAAAGCTCCACATTGTTGCAGATATTTATGGAAGCTAACCGGATCATCAGGCTGAGCGGTAATTCTGGCTGCAGGGGCTCAGCAAATCTCCTGCTCAATGGATATTCCGGTCAGGCGTCCGTGATATTGAGTGTCCGTGGTATTGACCCAAAAAATTTCACTACTGGTTTCCGGGTATCGGAACTGCCGGTGAAACGGCCGGGATTCCCGTGATAATCTGGACAGGAGGGAAGGGATAGGGCACAGCCGCTGGCCGGCTGTTTTCCGACGCGCGAAAGCCCGTGGCAGTCATGGCTGATGGACACCTGTCAGAGTAGCATGCGCAGAAAGTCCTGATGCGCACTCCGCTTTATTTCTCATATGGTTTGTCAGCTGTTTCTCATGCAATTCCGGAACCTCCGGAACGTTTAGGCGTTTCGTGGCATGTCGAGGGGATGCGGGACGGATGAACCTCATGAGGGAATGCTTGCGCCGGCATTCGAAAACCGGATCATTTTCGCGAAACGTTGAAAATATCGCAGCAACTGAACCTGCTTCCAGAAACGCTGCATCTTGACTTTACATGCTGGAGGATATAGCTTTGGAACATGCCGGAGCGGGGAAGTCGGCGAGGGCTTCGGGAGGAGCGGTGCCCGGACGGTCGGCCTCCCCGGCGGCGGAGACGGTGTGATGAAAGCTCTAAATGACATGGACAAGGAATTTGCGGGCCGGGGGCAATCCCCGGTCGCCGAGGGGGAAGGCGTCCCGTCTAGTCCTGCGGGAGCGCTCCGCGTTCCCGGCTGGCTCCTGGAGACTCTCGGGCGCCGGGACTTCGTGGAAGGGCTCCTGGAGGATCTGGACTTCCTCCCCGGCGGCCCCCCCGATGCCGGGGGCGGCGGCACGGACGGCGCGGGAGAGGGGCCCGGCGGCCTTTCGGGCCGCTCCGCGCGCGCCCCCGCGGCTCTGCGCTTCATGGCCAGTGCCTCCGCAGAGTTGAAGGGCGGCCGGACCCTGCATGCCCTGGGGGATGCCGTCCTGGGGAGCAGGAAGCTTCTGGCGCTCCTGGCCCTCTCCTGGCACGAGAGATCCGGATCGTATCCCTTCCCGGGACCGTTTGAGCCGGGGAGCTGGCGCCAGCTCCTCTTCGCGCTCCTGGAGATGCTCCGCTCAGGCCGAGTCCGGTTCCCGGTGAACGGACGGATCCTGGAGGCCGCGCTCGAGCCGGCCGCCGGCAGCGGCGCGCCCCGGCCGCCTGCCTCCCTGGTCGGAGCGGCGGGCGCCCTGGCGGACGCCGCCCGCGCCAGACGTATCCTCACGGAGACGGTGCGCGCCGGCCGGCAGGCCGTCACGGACGGGACGTGCGCGGCCGGGACCGTCTTCGCTGCCGTAGGGGCCGCCGATCCCGGAGTCCCTGCGGGCTTCTTCGCGGCCGCGGCGGAGGCCGGCAATCTCTGGCGGGCGTTCTCTGCCGACCTTGAGAGCCGCCGCGAGGCTCTGAAGTCCATTTCCCTGACCGGTG
This sequence comes from Deltaproteobacteria bacterium, assembly GCA_031264045.1. GTDB lineage: Bacteria > Desulfobacterota > Desulfarculia > Adiutricales > Adiutricaceae > JAIRZX01. The sequence goes on along the minus strand of JAISEQ010000371.1, from coordinate 848 downwards.
CTGGCGGCGCCTTTCCGGGGCTCGGGGAGGTGTCGGACCTGGACCCGCTGGGCTTCGCCGAGCGCTGCCTGGAAGAGTTGGGCGGCTGGGTCCGGGTCTCGGCGCTGCTGCACGACGAAGCTCTCCGCCGCATGGACGCGCTGGTCGAGAAGGCCAGAATCCTGGAGGCTCTCACCGGGGCGCTGGACGCCCTGGGAGCCACCTGGGACGCCTCGGTCACGCGGGTTCTGTCGCAGGCGCTGGAGGGCAGGCCCGGGGCTCCCGTAGAAACGGCGGAGGGAGCGGCGCTCTCGGAGGCGATCGTCAGGGTACTGAAGGCGGGGGGTCAAATTACGGACGAGATGCTTGCTCCGCTCGAGTCGGAGTTCAGTCCCCCCTTCTTCCGCAGGCTGCGCAACGGCGAACTGGACATTGTGCTGAAGGGGCTCGGCGAGCTTCCGGTTCACGAAAACGGCGATGTGGCGGTCCCATGTTCCTGGGTCGGCGGGGAAGTCCGGGGTGAGGTGGACGGCGGAGAAGTCCGGGTCGGCGGGGAAGTCCGTGGTGAGGTGGACGGCAGGGAAGACCTGGGCCACGGGGAAGACCGGGCCGATGGGGACGCCGGGGAAGACCTGGGCCACGAGGACGCCGGGGAAGACCTGGGCCACGGGGAAGACCGGGGCGGCGAAGACGCCGGGGAAGACCGGGGCGGCGGAGACGCCTGGGAAGACCGGGGCGGCGGGGTCGCCGGGGAAGACCGGGGCGGCGGGGTCGCCGGGGAAGACCTGGGCCACGGTGACGGCGGGGAAGACCTTGGCCACGGGGACGCCGGGGACGACCGGGGCGGCGGGGTCGCCGGGGAAGACCGG
>JAISEQ010000299.1 GCA_031264045.1 Deltaproteobacteria bacterium | reverse complement strand
AAATGAAACCGCATCCTGAGCCCTCCGTTCAACGCGGCTCAAAGGACAAGACCATGACTGACACAATAAGTCCGGACATGGCGCCCCTCGCCTGGGCCGCCGAACGCTGGGCCGTGGACCCGGACTCCGTCCGCGCCGTTCCCCTTCCTGGAGACGCCTCTCGGAGGCGCTACACGCGTCTAGCCAGCGGCGCGGAGACCCGGATCCTCATGGAAGGGCCCGATCCCTCCGAGAACGCCACCTGGTTCCAGGAGGGCCGGAAGCTTCATGCCGGCGGCTTCCCCCTCCCCGAGATCATGGGCTGGGATCTCGCCCGGGGTTTCTTTCTCCTGGAGGATCTGGGCGATGTCCTCCTCTGCTATCTGGAGCCCGGAGCGGCGGCCGCCGGGGCCGGCCCCGGCGGGGGCTCCTTCGAGGCCGACGGCGAGTTCGCCGTCCGCTGCCGCAGGGCGGCTGAGGTCATGGCCGCGCTCCACGACGGGGGCTGGGCCGCCCTGGCCCCGGTGGTGGACGTGGTGGCCCCCCCCTACGATGCCGGGTTCGTGCTCGCCCACGAGTGGTCCTACTTCCTGTCCGGGGCCAGGCTCATGGGAATGGAGGGCGACTTCGAGAGGACGCTCGCCGCCGAAGGCCGCAAGATAGCCGCCCTAGCGGGGAGCGAGCTGGAGAGGTCCTTCATCCACAGGGACTTCCAGAGCCGGAACGTACTCGTCCGGGAGGGGGGGATATTCCTGGTGGACTGGCAGGGGGGGAGGCTGGGACCGCCCTACTACGATCTGGCGAGCCTCATCTTCGATCCCTACACCGATCTGTCCCTCGACGCCCGCGAGGATGTGGCCGCGGCATACCTGGCCGCCCGCGCCTCGCGTCCCGGCGCGGACGAGTGGCGCGGCAGGACGCGCTTCTTCGGCATGGTGAGGCTCATGCAGGCGGCGGGCGCCTACGCGCATCTGGCGGCGGCCTGGGGAAAGCCCGAGTACGCCCGCTACCTCCCCCGGGCCCTCGTGAGGGCCCGGGCCCTCTCGGACGACATGCCCGGAGGATCCTTCCCCGGGCTCACCGCCTTCTTCGACGACTATCTTTCCAAGCTCCCCGGGATGCTGGACGGGGTGGGCACATGTGCGCTCTGATAGCCATCCTGGGACGCCCCAACGTAGGCAAGTCCTCGCTCTTCAACCGCCTGGCTGGCCGTCCCGCCGCGCTGGTGGACGACCGTCCGGGCGTCACGCGGGACCGCCACTACGCCGACTTCGAGATTGACGGCCGCAGGGGGTTCCTCGTGGACACCGGCGGCTTCGACGCGGCCGGGCTGGATCCGCTGGCCGGCCCCATAGCCGAGCAGATAGCGGCCGCGCTGGAGGAGTGCGACCTGGCCCTTCTGGTCACTGACGCCATGGCAGGGCTACGTCCGGAGGACGGGGAGATCGCGCGCCTGGCGCGCCGCTCATCGAAGCCCGTGGTGGTGGCCGCCAACAAGACGGACTCCCCCGAGAAGGAGGCCCTGGCCCATGAGTTCCACGAGCTGGGCTTCGGCGAGCTCTTCCCCGTCTCGGCGGCCCACGGCTACGGGATAGGGGCGCTGAAGGCCCGGCTCTGGGACTTTCTGGATCCCGCCCCGGACGGGACGGAACGCCCGCGCGGGGGACGCCGAGGCAGGAACCGGGGGGACTCCGGAAGGGAAGGGCGGCGCGGAGCCGGGGACCCCGTCCCCGGCGGCGCCCCCTGGGACGCGGAGCCCGGTCCGGACGCCTTCGATTTCTTGGGCGGGGAATACGGGACCGGCCAGGAACCGGCCCCCGGAACCGAATCCGGCCCGGATCAAGGATCGGGAAGCGGCCCGGGCTGTCCGGATCAGGACGCCCCTCCGGACGGGAAGAAAAACGCGGGGGGCGGCGGGGCCAGGCCCGTGCCCCGTCTCGCGGTGATAGGCCGCCCCAACGCCGGCAAGAGCTCTCTCATAAACCGCCTCTGCGGGCAGAGCAGGCTCGTGACCGACGCGAGGCCGGGCACCACCCGCGATGCCCTGGACGTGGAGGTGGAGTCCGGAGGAAAGAGCTATGTTTTCGTGGATACTGCCGGTGTCCGGCGGCGGGGTAGGGTGGGCGACAGGGTGGAGAAGATTTCCGTCATGCGGGCCATCAGGAGCCTGGACAGGGCCGATGCGGCGATACTCCTGGTCGATGCAGTGGAGGGGCTGGCAGACCAGGACGCCCACATCGCGGGCTACGCCTACGAGAAGGGGAGGCCCGTCGTGATCCTCCTGAACAAGTGGGATCTCGTCCGCGACAAGAAGGCCGCGCGGGCCGCCTTCGAGAGGGATCTGGCGCTTAAGATGTCTTATCTGGAGAAGTGCCCCTGGTTCCCCGTGTCCGCCCGGACCGGGCGCGGGCTGGAGAGGGTCTTTCCCCTGGCGGACCGCATCATGGTGCAGTTCAACTTCAGGGCCTCCACCTCCGAGGTGAACCGGGTCCTGGAGGAGGCGACCGCCCACCACAGCCCTCCTCAGGTCGGGAAGACCAGGCTCAAGTTCTTCTATGCCACCCAGGCGGGCACGGGGCCGCCCAGCTTCGTGCTATTCGCCAACCGTCCCAAGAGCGTGCATTTCTCCTACAGGCGCTTTCTGGCCAACCGCTTCCGGGAGGCCTTCGGCCTGGATCTCGTCCCGGCCCGCCTCTACATAAGAGGCCGCAGGCCGGGGGAAGACGGGGGGGACCGATGACTTGCGAGACCATCCTTCCGGCGCGGTCCGTGTCGCTTCCGGCGGTGTCCGCGCCAGCGGCGGCACCCTGTGGGACTGCGGGGCCCGCTTCCGTCGGAGCCTCCGCGGCCCCCGGGTACCGTTCCGGAAAGCCCGTGGCCGTCCAGGCACTTCAGGTACTTCCGGCACTTCCGCTCGCTTCAGCGCTCGCCTCCGCGGCGCTGACCGTTCTCCTGTTCTCCTGGTGGGGCGCTGGCGAGGCCTCCGCCTCGCCCGCAGCCTTCGTGCAGGCCGCCCAGCTCGGCGCCTCAGGCGGGGGTGCGGCGGGATCTGAGGACGCTTCTGGCGGCGAGGATGGCCTCGGCGGCTATGGCGACGGGCCAGCGGTGTCGCTTGGGCCGCCGCTCCCTCCCGCGCCGGACGGCGGGCTCCCTCCGGCGGTGCTGTTCGTCTCCCCGCGCACCGGGCCCTTCGCCTCCCTGGGCCGCGGCGCCCAGCTCGGGGCCAGGCTCGCCCAGAGGCGCTTCGGGGGCGGGACGGAACTCGTTGAAGCCCCCGAGGAGCAGGACGCGGCAGCCAGCCTGGGGAACGCCCCCGGCAGGATAAAGGCCGCGGCAGGGCACCTTTTCGAAGGGAGCCTGGTCGCGAGCGCCCCCTACTACAGGAGGCTCGGCATCCCCGTGCTCCTGCCCTTCATCGACAGCCCGGGAGCCGCCGCCCTCGGTGAGGAGTTCGTGCCGATGTTCCCGTCGGTGACCGAGCAGGGCGTGGCGCTCGCCTTAGGCGTCCTGGATTCCCGCCAGCGCCCCCCGGCCGTATACATCCTCGAATCCCAGGAGCCAGCACTGGGCGAGCTCGCCGATGCCTTCGAGAGGACGTTGAGGGACCCTCCGGCCAGGGGACGGCAGAGGAGGGCTGCCCTGGCCAAGAGCGTTAAGGTCGAGCGCGTGCCGGCCGAGGACGTCCTCGCGGTGTCGGAGTTCCTTTCCACCGTCAAGGTCAACCGCAAGTACGTGGTGCTCCTGGCGGTGCCCGGACCCTTCGCGATAAAGATCCTCCCCCTGCTTCCGGAATCGAGCTTCAAGAGCGCCCTCTTCTACGGGGGGGCCGCCCTGGCGGTGAGGGACGTGGGGGCGGCCTACGCTTCCCTGGGGTTCACCCTCAACCTGTGCGTGCCGGCCCAGGTGCCCGATCCCAAGGACGCCCAGCTGGCGGAGTTCTCGAACGTCTACCGCCAGACCTTCAAGGTGGAGCCGGTCTGGAGCTCGGTCTCGGCCTACGATGCCGTGAAGCTCGCGCTCCTTGCCCTGGCCACTGGAGATCCCCTGGGCTATCTGTCCAGTCCCGACGGGAACGCGGGCATCGCCGGGACCTACGTAAGGGACCGCCCGGCTCCGGCGACGGTCATCAGCGTACACCGCCAGTCCCCCGAGAGCGTGGCTTACCTGCCCTAGCGGCAAACATGCATCTTGGTTTTCTCAGGTTCATTTGGCAGGATCATTTCAGCCGATTAAGGAAGTTGCCATGGCCATGATAATATCGTAAAAAAGGGACGAACGCCGCAAGAGTCATTCTGATGTATTTGGTCCTTTCGCTGTGTATAAGACGAGCCTCGGCGGTCGGTTTCAGAAGATATACGCGCAAAATCAGCAATTAGCTTAACACTACAATGATCTATTGAGGGGTTGACTCTTGAAGCTCAAATCCATATACTGAGAATCATATCTGTCCTAAATAAAACCTTGAAATTTTCAAGGCATCAGAAAACCTTATGGTTTAAGGGTTTCAGAGGTAACCGTTCAGGGGTTATTTTTTTCAATATATGGAGAGATTATCAAACTTAAGCACCCAAATATGGGCAGTTGGCACGAATTCCATTTTTTTGACATGAACAGAGGCGTCTCCAGGCTCCTGGAATCAGGGCCACCATAGATTGTACCCGTCCCTCTCGTCTTGTCTCCAGCCTCCAGGTTCCAGGTTCCAGGTTCCAGCCTTCAGACCCAGCCTCCCTAAAGCCATGGCGTTTCCTTCTCAAACCCGTTGGCATGGCGCACCAGTGCCGGGACCATGTCGTAACGATGGCCTCCAATGCCGTTTCCCGCGCA
>JAISEQ010000533.1 GCA_031264045.1 Deltaproteobacteria bacterium | reverse complement strand
GCCCGGCGCCGCCGGGACCCCCGCCCTCGGCTGAGCGGGGGCCCTCGTCCTGGGGGATTTCGCGCGGGGGTCCGGTCCCGACGGGGTTCCGCCCTCCTGAACGTCCGCGCGGGCGGGGCCGCCGGGGCCCGCGGCGTCTCGGGCGACCGGCCCGGAAGCGGCGCCGTCAGGCGCGGGGCCGCCGGACTGGGCGGCGTCGGGGGGATGGCGGGCCATGGCGTCCAGGGCCTCGATGCATATCTCGCAGAGCATGAGGCGCCTGGGGAAGATGCCGGTCATGACGGCCAGCCCCGGCCGGACGGGGAGCCTGCACAGGGAGCAGCGGGCGCCCTCGGGCGCCTCGGGGCGGGAGGCCGGGTTGCGGACCGAGTCCGCGTAGAGCCTCACGCAGTCCACGCAGATCCTCAGATCCGTGCGGTCGTGGCCCAGGACTATGACGTCCTTTCCCTCGCCGGGGCGCCTGCCGCAGAAGGAGCAGGGCTTGCCGGCCCCTCCCAGGCGGCGCACGAAATCCAGGCCGCGGCCCACGGTGGTGATTCGCCAGTTGGAGTGGCGCTGGAGCATGGCCTTCTCGTAGGGGGGGATGGCCTGCCCCTTCCCGGACTCGCCGGTAGATCCTCGGGAATCCTCCCGGGAGGCGTCGGGGGGGTCTTCCCGCTCCCTGCGCGGGGGGGGGCCGGTGGGGGTCGAGTGGCCCATGGGGGGGAAGCGCCTGGGCGGCGGGAAGCCGGGGAGCGTCCTCCCCCGGTGGGGGTCGGCCTGTCCCGCGGGAGCGGGGAGATCCGAGAATATCAGGTGGAATCCGCGCCCGGAGCCCAGGCCGCCGGGTGAGGGGTGGCCGGGCCTCCGGCGGTCGGAGAACGCGAACATGTGCCTGAAGCGGCCGCAGCACTCGCGGCAGAGGTTCGCCTCCCCGCGCCCGGGAAGGGAGAGGACGGGGTTGCCCGGGACGGAAGGGTGCCCGCAGACGGTGCAGCGGGCGAGGCTCCGGGCGGGAACGGGCCTCACGCGGTCGAAGACGTCCCCCGCCGTGCGGAGGCAGGAGTCGCAGATGTCCAGGGCCGGGCCCCCTCCGCGGGCGACGTTGCGGGAGATGCTGTAGATCCGGCTCTTCCCCCCCTGGGGGGTGCCGCATACCGCGCAGACGGCGTCCATCAGGACGTTTCTCGCGGCATGCGCGTCCGCCGGCGGGTCTCCCGGCGCGGCCGGGCGGGAGTCGGAGGCCCTGCGGGCCGGGGTGGGCGCCCTGGGCGCCCCTGCGGCCGTCCGGGCGGTTTCGGCGGGGTCGCCCGATACCAGCGTGAGCGGCCCGAACCCGCCCAGGAGGCCGAACCAGATGGCCGGGGCCGCGCCGTCGTCGCCGGGGGGGACGGGGGCGTGGAGGGAGGGATCGTCCGCGTCGGCGGCCACCAGGATCATGGCGGCGCAGGACGGGCAGAGCCTGTGGCCGAGAGGGCCGGCCGCCATGGGGGAGCCGTCGTCCCGCAGGGGCTCGCCGCAGAAGGAGCACGGGCGGCCCGGCGCCGCCGGGAGCTCCCCCCGCGCGGCGAGCTTCACGGCGGCGCTGGCGCAGAACCAGCACGCCGCCGCGCCGTCGGGTCCGGCGGGGCGGTACAGGGGGAACCCGCCTGAGGCAGTCCTGCCGCAGAAGCTGCACCTCCCCGTGGTGGAGGCGCCGTCGGGGCCGCTGGCGCTCGAGTCGGTCAAAAAGTCTCCTTCCGCAGGTTCCTGAACGCGTCCTAGACGCTCTCGGGCTTCGGGCCGGCCTCCGCGGCGTCGGCGGGCCTGTCGTCCGCTTTCGGCTCCGGCGGCTTGCGGTGCTCCAGCACCTGGTCGATGAGGCCGTAGTCCATGGCCTCGGCGGAGGTCATGTAGTAGTCGCGCTCCATGTCCGCCGCCACCTGGTCCAGGGGCTTGCCGGAGAGCTTCGCCATTATCTCGTTCAAGGCCTGTTTGGTCTTCTGGATCTCGCGGGCCTGGATCTCTATGTCGGTGGCCTGGCCGGAGTAGCCTCCGGACGGCTGGTGGATCATTATCTTCGCGTTCGGGAGGGCGAAGCGCTTGCCCGGTGCCCCGGCGGTCAGGAGGAGGGCGCCCATGCTCGCCGCGAGGCCCATGCACAGGGTCGACACGTCCGGACGCACGAAGCGCATGGTGTCGAAGATGGCCATGCCCGCCGAGACGCTCCCGCCGGGGGAGTTGATGTAGAGGTGGATGTCCTTGTCCGGGTCCTCCGCCTCGAGGAAGATGAGCTGGGCGCAGACGAGGTTGGCAAGATCGTCCGTCACCTTCTCGCCCAGCATGATGATGCGGTCCTTCAGGAGGCGAGAGTATATGTCGAAGGCGCGCTCCCCCCGGCTGGTCTGCTCTATCACTGTCGGGGGATACATGCGCTAGGTCCTTTCCTCATGGGTTCGGGTTTCCCTGCCCGTACGGTTCCGGGCGTCCTCGGTCCTGTTCGGGGTTTCGCGGGCGTCCCGTACCCCGCGGTCCGGCGGACGGCTTAAGAACGGGATGCCCCATAGTCGATATGATAGCCGTTTTTCCGCAAATATCAAGGGAGGACCGGCAAGCGCGGGCCTTCGGCGGCTTTCCGGCTCCAGGGCATGGGGCCTTCCGCGTCCGCGGGGTTGCCGGTCCGCGTCCGCGGCCTGCCCGCTCTGACAAAGATAAGACCTTTTTCCCAGGGCGCAAGGGGCGGGGCGGAAGATTCGGACGGCCGGGAAGAGCGGAGCCTGCTGGGCTTTCCGGGCGCGCCGCCACGAAGGTCGGCCCCCGGGGCCGCAGGCGGGCCCCGGACGCGGCGGGGCGCGGACGGGGGCGCGGATTCCGGGCCGCTGGTCCAAGCCCGGCTCTTCCCCGGGGCGGAGCTTCCGGATTCCGGCGGAGCGGTCCTGGGCCCGGGGGAAGGCCCGGGCGCGAGGAAATGCCCGGGCCGGGCCCGAGGGTGGGCCCGTGCGGACGCGAGGGGGAACCTCGCGGTCGCCTCCCGGTAATCCTAAGCAAGATCCGCGCCGGAAGAAGCGGGGTCCGCGGCCCCGGAAAAAGGCGGGAAGGGGCCGGAACCGGGGAAGGCGGCGGGCCATCGTGCGTTTCCGGGCAGCATCCCGCCCGTCGGCGGGGGGGGCGCGCGGGGCATTCCGCGCCGGCCGGGGGTTGCCCGCCCCCAGAAGTGCCGCCCGGGCGCGGGGTTCCGGAGGGCGGCAAATATTTTAGCGCGGAGACGGGGAAAATTTCGCCCGCTCGCTGTTTTTTAATAATGACTGCGTCTGCCGCGGGAGCCTTCTTCCCGGTTCCGGCCGGATCCCCGCCATGCCGCAGGATTCCTCCGGATCCCGGCGGCACCGCGCCGTCCCGCGCCTCGGGGAGGGCGTCCCGGATCGGCGCGGGCGGAGCTGAAGAGGCATCCTGCGGATCGGGAACGCCGGATATTCCGGCGGGCCCTCAGGCCCCGGCTCCGGCGCGCCGGATTCCCGTGCCCCCGGATCCAGCCCTCCGGCTCCCGTGCCCTCGGTTCCTGCCCTCCGGATTCCCGCGACCCCGTTCCTGCCCTCCGGATTCCCGTGTAACGGATTCCCGTGTCACGGAGCCCGGGGGCGCCCCGCCGGCGGAGCCGTCGGCCGCGCCCGCCGGTCTCCCCGCATGACCTGCGGGAACCGGGCGGGAGGACGCGCGCCCGGAAGGGCGCCGCCGCGCCCGGATCAGCCGCGCGGAGGCGGAGTCCGGTGCGGGATGGGGGCGAAGGGCGGCTCGGTTTCGTCCGGCGGGGCCGATTTCCGTTGACCCGGGCTTGCCGGAAGGACGATTCCGGGCGCATGATCCGGTATCCGGCCTGAGGTTCGGGACATGGACGCCGGGCGGCTCCCTTCAGGCCGTTCCGGAAGTCCGTGAGGAGCCGCGGGGGGCGGCGGACCCCCTCGCCGGCTCCGGGGAGGGCTGCGGCGGGCGGCTCCCCCGTGCCCGGCCGGCCGGGGCGGCGCCGCCCCGGGGGGTCATCAGGACTCACGCGGAGGCGGCTACCAGATCCGCAATCCGGCCCAGGCCGTCCGCTATCTCCCCCTCGGAGGCGGCGTAGCTGAAGCGGACGGCCCCCTCGCGGCCGAAGCCCGAGCCCGGGACTATGGCGACCTCGCACTCCCTTAGGAGGAGGGCGGCCAGCTCGGCGGAGGAGCCGACCGTCCGGCCGGCGAGCTTCCTGCCCATGAGACCGCGGACGTCCGGGAAGACGTAGAATGCCCCGGAGGGCACGGGGGTCGCGAAGCCGGGGATGTCCTTCAGGAGATCCAGGATGAGCCTGCGGCGGGAGTCGAAGGTCTCCCGCATCCGCTCCATGGGCTCCTGCGGGCCGGTCAGCGCGGCCAGGGCGGCCTTCTGGGCGATGCTGCACGGGTTGGAGGTCATCTGGCTCTGGACGCGGGTGACGGCGGCGGCCACCTCCCGGGGGGCCGCCATGAAGCCTATGCGCCAGCCGGTCATGGAGTAGGTCTTGGAGACCCCGTGGCAGATCACGGTCCTGTCCCTGAGTTCCGGGCAGGCCATGGCCATGTTCACGAAATCCCGCCCGTCGTAGACGAGGGTCTCGTAGATGTCGTCGGAGATGACCCACAGGTCGTGCCTGAGTATGACGGGCGCGAGGGACTCCAGCTCCTCGCGGGCGTAGACCATTCCGGTGGGGTTGGAGGGGGAGTTTATGACCACGCCCCTGGTCCTGGGGGTGACGGCCCTTTCCAGGAGCTCGGGGGTGAGCACGTAGCCCCCGTCCCCCCCGGTCTCGACCGTCACCGGCACCGCGCCCGCCAGGCGCACCTGGGGGGGGTAGGTGACCCAGTAGGGGGAGGGCACCACCACCTCGTCGCCGGGGCCGAAGAGCACCTGCATGACGCTGTAGAGCGCGTGCTTGCCCCCGCAGGTGACGACCACCTCCCCCGGGCCGTAGTCAAGGCCGTTCGCCTTCCTGAACTTCTCGCAGACCGCCTCCCTCAGCTCCAGTATCCCCTCCGAGGGGGTGTAGCGGGTGAACCCGTCGCGGACGGCCTTCACCGCCGCCTCCTTTATGAAGTCGGGCGTCTCGAAGTCGGGCTCCCCCACGCCGAGGTTGACGATCTTCCGTCCCCTGGCCTTCATGGCCTTGACCTCGGCGTCCAGGGTGAGGGTGGGGGACGGGAGCACGTTCGCGGTTCGCTCGGCAAGCGGGTACATTGGAAAGCCTCTTCGGCGCCCGGCCCGGGACGGGCGGGGGGGATGCGGCCGCGGCGTGCCCGCCGGCGGGCCGCCCGGGGATCCAGCGGCGGGGAAAGGGGACGGCCGGAAGCGGCGCGTGCCCGCGCCGGGGAAAGGGACGGCCGGAAGCGGCGCGTGCCCGCGCCGTGGTCCGGGGCGCGGCGCCGCAGGGCCCGCTGAGGGCCCCGAGCGGGGCGGGGCAGGCGCGGGCGGAAAAAAATACCGTCCCTGGTGTCCCGTAAATTGGCCCCGGTCTTGCTGTAGGGAAGCGGGGCCGGAGACGCGGCCCGCGGAGACCTCGCCCGCAGGCGGGTCGCAGGGGGCCTTCCGGGGCCACGAGGCACACAAAGATAAGGCCTTACGGCGGAAAAATCAAGAAGGTGGCTTATGCCCTACGTATATTCCGGGTTCTGTCTCGCGGCCATGTTCGGCTCCATCATCTGGGAGCACCACCGCATGAAGAAGGAGGAGCGCGAGCTCCGGGAGAGGATGAGGGCGCTCGCGGAGATGACCCGCAGGGCCATGGGTTCCGAGCTCCGGTTCGGGAGCCTCGACTCCCTCCCCGAACCGGCCGCCCGCGCCTGACTCTCTTTCGCCTTCCGGCGAATCCCGCCGCGGGGGCAGACGGGCCCGCCGCGGCGTCGGCTGGTCCGGAGGGGCCGGAGGGACGGTCCGGTCCGGCAGGCTGGCAAGCGTCCGGCCGTGGCTGGATAGGCCTCCGCCCGCGCGCGCGGTGCGGGTTCGGATGGCGGTGGCGGCGGCGCGGCGGGCGCGGCACCGAGCAGCCCCGGGGAGGGGCGGGCGGGGGGCAGGACCCGCGAATCGGGGATCGGGACGGTTTCAGGACTTGACGTGGCCCTTCGGGCCTTTTTTCGCGTCTGCCGTAAGGCGGGGGCTACTTGGCGAGCGGGCCGTACCAGGCCGGTTTCGGCGGGAGGGACGTGAGCCCTGAGACCGGGCGGGAGCGCAGGTTGGCCTTCGCGAACGGCATCCCCCTGTAGGCGGCGGCCTTCCAGTTGGAGTCGGTGAACCTGCGCGGGGGGCTGACGAAGAACTCGTAATGGTTGTAGGCCACGCCCACGGCCACGCGGTTCTCGTTATCGTTCCCGACCAGCACCAGCATGAGCGACGGGGCCGCCAGCCCCTCGTGGAGGGCGCCCGCGTCCGTACCGCCCACGGTCTGGACGTCCACCACCAGCCCGGAAAGGTTTATTTCCGGATCCTCGAAGCTGCTTCCCTCACGCGAGGCCATGCCCTGGAGGGCGAAGGTGCGGATGAACTCGTAGTCGTCGTCGCTCACGCTCCCGCCGCTGAGCTCCTGGTGGGCGATGGCCCTGAGACGCATGAGCATCCTGGTGAACTCGTACAGCCTGCCGTACTCCTCAATCTCGCCGGGGAAGATCCCGTTGCTCCTGAAGCCGAACCCCACCGTGCGGGCCGCGAAGACCATCGCGTCCCAGAACTCAAGATTAGGCTCCACGAAGCCCTTGGGAAGCCTTTTCGGCATCCTCTCGTCCATGCCCTCCTCTCCCATCTCGGCGAAGTTCGGCTTGTCGTAGAGCACGGTGTCGTGCTTCAGTTCGGTCCAGCTGGCCAGGAGGGTCTCCAGCTGCTTCGCCCCGAACGGGGCGGACCGCATGTACAGCGGATACCCTTCGCCGAAGGTGCGGGTCAGCGTCCTCAGGGCGTTGAACCATGCGGCCCCCGCCGAAGACGACCAGTCGCCAGGGGGCACGCGGTACAGCTGTCCCGCAAGGACCCCCGCAGCCGCGTTCACGGCCGCGAGCGCCTTGGGCGCCGCGTCACGGGCCGCTGACCCCTTCGCCGTCCCCCGCGCGATCTCGGCCCCGGCAAGCGAGGCCGCGTAGTCCGAGCCCAGGGTCCAGGCCATGTAGAGTCCGGAGAAGCGGTCGGGGAGATCCGTCGGCTCGTTCCTCAGCCGGGACGCCTCCGACGTGAGCTCGGACGCCAGGAGCCCGGGCACGCTGAAGCGCTGTGGGAGCACTGTCACCACCCCCCTGCCCCGGTAGACCTTTCCCCGGAGCTCCGCGAACTGCGCGGGCGCCGGCAGGACGGAGGCCATGGGCCGGGACAGCGAGGCCAGGAAGGCGGGGTCCCCGGGCGCCTCGGGACCTATCGGCGGGGGCGGGCTCTGTCCGGCGGCCTGTCCGCCCGCGGGCGCGTCCGCGCCGGCGGCCGCGGCGGTCCTGGAGGCCCATGCCGCCCTGACCAGCCCTGTCGCGTCCATGAGGGACGGATCGTCGTTGAAGCCCGCGAAGAAGGATATCGTCCGCATGACGGACAGCCAGGCGTCGGCTGGGGTCCGGGGGACGGCGAGGTCGGACTTGTCCAGGAGGGCGGCGGCCTGGGCGAAGGACTCGCCCCCGGGGCCCGCGAGGGCCGCCGTCCAGGCAGTGAGCGGCCCCAGCGCCTCCGGATCGTCCCGTTTCCAGCCCAGCTGGCCCAGCCAGACGCTCGCTCGGAAATAGGCCCTGGTGATCGAGTTCTCGGCATAGTGGGAGCGGGGCGCGAACTGCGTCCAGTCCACCCTTTCCGAGCCGTAGGACGGTACCAGGTGCAGGGAGCTCGCGGGATCCGGGCCGGGCACCGTGTCGGCCCCGGCGGAGTACACCTTGGCCAGGGCTCTCCTGACGGCGGCCCCCAGCTCCTCCGGAAGATCCCCCTCGCGCCCGGCGAAGACGCGGAGCGCGTCCTCAAGGGTGTCGCCCCCGTCCGGCGCCTGTTCCCAGGGATTTGCCTTCGGCAGGCGCGTCTCGATGAGGGTCAGGGGCACCGCCATCTGGGCCAGGGCCAGATCCCAGGCACCCCTCGCCGCGGCAGGCGCCTGCGCCCTCATGGCCAGCGCGTTCTCGTATGTGCCCTTGAGCATCGATTCGACCAGAAGGGAGAGGGGGCCCCTCTCCAGATCCTTTAGCCTCTCCGAGAAGTACTTGTGGAAGGCGTGGAGCACCGCGTCCGGCCCCACGAAACGGGCGTGCTCGGGGGCGCGGTCGGCGGGGTCCACCGGACCCCCCAGGCCGTCGAAGATCCCGAGCATCTCGTCGTAGCGGCTTTCGGACATGTCCGCCCAGGGAATCTTCATTCCGGGCTTCTGGGGCACGACGAGGAACCTGTCCCGGTTAAGCCTCTTCACCTGCGCCGCCGAGAAGGGCCCGTAGGCCCTGTTCACGGCCGTCCAGTTGACGGCCGTCTTCGCGTCGAAGGAGAGGTCCCGGAATGCCGGGAGCTGCCCGGCCGGGGGCGCGGGGGAGGGGGGGGGCGTCTGGGCGGGGGCCGCGCAGGGCAGGAGGAGCAGGGCGGCGACCGCAGCGGCCGCGAGAGCGGCGGCGCTGGCCGGATGGTTCTTGGACATCTTCGTATCCTTGTTCGGAGGGCTTCGGCGGCCGGCGGGACCGGCGGCAGCGTCCCCGCCGTGAAGCGTCCCGCAGGTTTCCCTGGCCCCGGCGCTCGCCCCGATCGGGGTCCTGCGGACGGGGCCCGCCGCCGGGACGGAAATTCGCCCCTATCTTCCGACTTCAAGCGAGTCGAGATAGGGGATGCAGACCTCAGCCACTGGCGGGATCTCGCGGGAGGCGAACCCCTTGAACCTCGCTGCGTCTGCGGAGACCCCGGAAACCCCGCAGACGACCATGTACAGGTGGCTGGCGGAGATGACCACGCGTCCCGCAACGACCACCGGGGGACGGGGGGGGGTGACCGAGGAATAGTCGAGCTCGGCCGCCGGGAGCCCCTTGAACTCGAAGGTTCTGATGCCGGAATATGAGGCGGAGGAATCCGGGCGCAGCTGGGGCTCCAGAGCCTTCCAGAATTCCGTCGAGCCGGCCTCGCCCGCCTGCGTCGGGGAAAGCGCCAGGATGATGGCCGCCATCTCGAAGTGGTGCTCCCCGCTCGGGCTGTTTCCCCCCGCTATCGTGATCTGGGCGACGTTGTCCGCGGCGTCGATGCTGGCTTCGCCGGTCTTGGTCAGCCAGGACGGGAAGCTGACGGCCATGTCCCCGAAGGCCTTCAGGCTGGAGTCGTCCCCGGTCCTGTACGAGGAGGCTTCCGGCTGCGCGGGGGAGCTGCCGCAGAGGGCCGTGGCGGAAAGGAAGGCGGCCAGGAGCGCGGCGAGAACGGTGCGCGCCGGGATTCCGTGGCCTGCGTGGGTTCCGTGAGTCATGTTCGGGTGCCTCATGTCTTGGTTCTCTATGTTGCGCGTCTGCGGCTTCCACCTGCCGGTGCGGGTCCCGGCGGCGGGAGGCGGCGCCGGCCGGGCCTTCCCGCGCGCCTTCCCGTGCCCGTGCGGAAGCTCCGCCGGGCCGCGAGGCGGCTCCCCGCACACCCGTGAGGAGGGCGGACCGGAGACGGCCCGGCAGGAAGGCTGGAGGATCCTGACGGCGCTTTGGGGAAACGCGCATGATTATATGGGATCGGCCCGCGCGTTTCCAGTCATACGGAATTGTCCGAATGACATATATAATTGCGGTTTATTTATTTTAATCCTGACTATTCCGTAATAATCAATGACTATATAATATCGATGATACATATGCCTTAATCACTAGTGTTTTGAAAGAATAAAGCTTTAAAAATGCTGTATAAACATCACATCTGTATTAACTGGTTCATGAGTTCTATAATTAAAGGATGTAATGATATTGATATCATGATAATGGGATGTATATAAAGCTTGTTGAAATATATATTTTAAAAAGACTTATATTCCATGAACATTTCAATATATCTAAAAAATATTGCATGATCTGCTGGTTTAATTCCTAAGATGCCTCATCGATTGGCTTGACCTTAAGGCGTTCCGTTGCCCATAACCGCCGTTCATTGTCCTCCTCCGGCCTCTCCAGGACTTGCCTCTCCCAGGATTTCCGTGCCTCCGCTCCGGGACCGGCCCCGGCCGCCCGTCCGCAGATCATCGTCCCGTTCGGAGGTCCGCCATTATGGCGAATCCTGCCTGCGCCGGCGGGAGAGGGGAGCAAGGAGCGGGACTGGCGGCCGATCGGGATTCGGATGGGACGGCGGAGTTCATGAGCCGGGCCGGACGGCATATGGAGCGGAGCGGGGCAAGGCCATGAGCGGAGGCGGGCGGGCTCGGGGGAGAAGCGGGGAGGGAAACCCGACCGGAGTAGCATGTTCTTCCAGTTTTGCGAGGGAAGTCGGGAAATTGCCGAGAAGCGTCTTGTCGCCGCGGGGAAGCCTTCAGCGAGCGTAAGCGAGCTTCAGCGGGAAATCAGGAGTGAACCGGTTTTAAATCGGAGACAAATCTGTTGATAATGCCTATCGTGCAAAGGCATTCAAACTGGCATGTTCAGGTCTTAAATAAATGTTCCGGATCGCAGATTCTGTCCATGGCGCCTGAACCGATCCGGCGAAGCCATGTCCCGGTGAAAACGAAAAAGCCCAATGAGTGATTCGACTGCAAAAATTCCTCCCCTCCCAAACGTGAGGATGCACGCTATGCGTTTTCGGATTTACACATCCCGTATTTAAGTCAAATCCACCTCAATTCGCGCTTCCCTTGCCTACGCACTACGGTCTCCGAATAAGTCAAGGGTGGACTTTTTTGCAGTGGAATCAAACTTTAGGCGGAAACCGGTTCTGGAAGGCCGGTTTCCGCGTTCGGTCCCTTACCCTGGCG